>JBGCDC010000048.1:0-8916 GCA_045105055.1 Phycisphaeraceae bacterium
AGGCTATCGCACTACTCAAAGAACAAGACCTCGCCAAGCACCCCGAATTACTCCCGGTCATCGCGAGCCTACAGGCCACGACAGGCAACACCCAGGGCGTGATCGACATCCTGCGTGAACGACTGGCCAACACGCCCGACGGCGAAAAGATGAACATGCAGCTCATCTCGCAGCTGTTGAACCTGCTGCCTGACGCTGAGACAAAACAAGCAGAGTTAGTGAAGCTGGTCGATCAAGGTCTGGCCCAAGAATTTGCGGACATCCTTAGCCGTGTATTGACATCAGGCCAACCCAAGCTCGAAGACGAGCTCAAGATGATCGATCTGATGCAGGAAGACTTGGCCGACGCGGCGCTTCAGAAATACCTGACCTACCGCCGTTGGAATAAAGAAGAAGAAGGCCGACCACTATTGGATAAGGCGATGCAGCTATCGCCAAAGAAACCAAATATCTTGGAATGGCGATACAAGATCGCGTTGGACGAGAAGCGATGGGACGATGCAGAGCAAGCGATCAAAGAAATGCTATCGCTGGCTACGAACGAGCGCCCCGCTAACGCGATCGCTGATGGACGTTTCATGCGTGCCCAACTGATCGCGGCGCAGGCCGGGTCAATGGAACTTGGCGAAGCGCGTAGCAAGCGCGTGCGTGATGCGATCGTTGCTTACAACAGTGCGCTTGGTCAATACAGCCATTACATCGATGGTTGGGTCCAGCTTGGCCGACTACACCTGTCGCAAGAGAACTACTTCGCGGCACAAGACAGCCTACAGGAAGCACTCAACCGCCAGAGCAAGAATGTGACGGCGCTCGAGTTGCTCGCCCTTGCGCAAGCGCGTGGTGGTGATCCGGCGAATGCGTTGGAAAATTATCAACGCGTCCTTGCCGTCCAACCCAACAACGCCTCGGTGTTGAATCAGTTCACCGCGTTAGCGATGCAAATGGGCCTAGCAACGCGTGCCATTGAGCTGCGTGAGCAGATCGGTCAGCGTGCGCCAAAGAACTTTGACAACCGCCGAGCCCTCGCACTGTTGTACGCACAAAACGATGCCTTCGACAATGCGAAGAAGACCATCCAAGCGGTGATCGACGAGCAAGGCAGCACGCGACAGAACGTCGCGGTGAAGAGCCAGGTACTAGCGAATAACGAAGAACATGACCAGTCGATCAAAACCGCGAAGGACTACATCGCATCGCTAGGCGATGACGCCGCTTGGCAAGACTACTTGCTGCTGGCGCAGGTTTACGAGCAAGCGAAGCAGGTAGGCCAGGCCGACCAAGCGTTTAATCAAGCGATCAAGCTCGAAAAGCAAGGCGACACCCTGGCCTCGCTTGCCGCGTTTGGCCAAGCCAAAATCACGCGTGGCCAAGTCGCTGAGGCAGCTCAGATGTTTGAAGGCCTGATCGCGCAATACCCAGACAACGACGCATTGAAACAGCAGACCGCAGAGCTCTACCTACAACTTCGTAACTACGACAAGGTCGAGACGATCGCGAACAGCTTGCCCGAATCCGCAGGCCGATACCGACTGCTCGTTCAATCTGCCGCTAGTCAACAAGGCAAGCTCGGCATCGCGATCGAGCGTGCGACCAAAGCGGTCAAGGCTTACCCAAGCGACTTCGGCCTACGGCTGAACCTTGTCGAGTTGCTGCGTGGCCAACAAGATCTCAAAGCATTGGATCAGCGTGATTACAAAACTGTGCTAGCGCAAGCCAAAGCCCTCGCAAAGGATCACGCCGACCGCGTCGAGGCAAAGGTCGCCTTGGCGGACGTGCTACTACGAATGGACCGACTGCCCGACGCCACGGCGCAGCTTGAGCAGGCGGTGTCATTTGCTCCGCGACACATCGGCGCGAACGACAGATTGTTCCGTATTCGATTGGCTCAGGCGGGCAGCCTAGGCGCTTCGGACCCCCAAGCAAGCCAAGACAAGGCGCGTCAGGCACTGGCGATCATGTCCATCTTGATCGAAAGCCGACCCAACAACGCATCGTTGCTGCGATCCGCAGGCCAAGCCGCTGAACTGGCGGGACTCAAGGCTCAGGCGATCGCGTACTATCGACAATCGTTCGAAGCGAACGCCTCAGCAGAAGGCTTGGCAACGTATGCCGTCGCCTTGCTGTCGGTCAATCAGGGAGCGAACGCGCGAGCGATTCTCGAAAATGCGGACAATGCGACGCTAGTGAGCAACAACTTGTATTTGCGGGCATTGCGCGGCCGAGCGATTGCTTCGGTTGGCCAGACGAGCAGCGCGACAACACTGTTTAGCAATCTTCTTAAAGAAAGCAAAGAACCGAACGAGCGGATGATTGTTGCGCGACAGATTGCTACAGCATTTAGAAGTGAGCCGACGCGAGCGATTGAACTATTCGAATCAACGATGGGTACAGACCTACCCGTTGAAGTCGATGAGCTCATCGCAGGGATGCTGCTTTCTCGACAGGATTACGAACTTGCGGCCAAGCGACTGAACAAATATTGGGACAAGCCCACTGCAGACGTGAAGACGCAGATCACGCTGATCACGCAGCTTGCCTTGGCTCAGCAAGAATCAGCACAGTACACGCAAGCAAAGACGACATACGAATACGTCTACGAGTTGATCGCGAAGAATAAAGAACTTGCATCAAAATCCCAGCGCATCCAACTACTCAACAATATGGCGTTTCTGCTTGCGGATCAGAAAAAGGGCTACGAAGACGAAGCGGTCAAGTATGCAGAGCAGGCAGTGGCGTTGATGTCTGAGACTGATTCGGTTCGGCAATTTGCCCTGATCCAAGACACGCTCGGCTGGGCGTATCACAAAGCGGGACGAAGTGAAGATGCGGTCCGCGTGCTCAAGGAATCGGTTGATCGACTCCCGCTCGTTGCCAACCAATTGCACCTTGGCCAGGTCTACTTGTCCCTAGGCGACAAAGACCGCGCACTGCTCGTGCTCGAAGCCGCTGTGAATCAAGCCAAGTCAGATAAGGACGAGAAGATGATCGCGGAGACGCAAAAGTGGTATCGCCAAGCGTTATAACCTGCAAAGACCTTGCAAGGTGCGCCAATGCCGCGCGTCCATCCGACCGATGAATCAGAGAGAAAACTGGCACACTTGCCAAACAAGGGAATGATCCGATGAGTACGAACGCCCCAATGTCCAATATTCCACCACTAGGCCCACCAACCGGCATGATGCCCGGCGGCGGCCCGAGTAAGTTCAAGCCAATCGATCCGGTGCGCGTCCTGCGAGCGAACTGGTTGTGGATCGCTATCGCATTGGTGATTGGCATACTCATCGGCGGCGGTGCGTGGTACGCGCTGAACAAGTACGCGGCAAGGTACACCTCCGACGCTCAGTTCAACGTGCAAGCAAACCGTATCGACATGAATAACGTCGGCGGCAGCAGCAGTTCCCCGGTAAACATGAACGAGCTCGAGCCAATCATTCTGCGTGAGATCCAGCAGATCCGCTCAGAACCAACCTTACGGCAAATCCTAAACAAGCCTGTGGTTCAGAATACTGAGTGGTTTAAGCAGTTCAACAACAATCTTGACGATGCCTTTGAAGCCTTAGATGAAGAAGTGATTGGCGCATCGCATATTAGAGAGACGCCCCTGTTTGTCGTGCGGGCAACAACCCCAGGCAGTGAAGACGCTCAGACTATCTTGCGGGCATTGAATGAGGAATACAAACGGCTCAAAGACCTTGAGATGACCGCGAAGTCAGCGACCGCCCTTCGCGCAGCCCAAGGACGACGCGACAGCGCTGAGCAGCGCGGTGCAAACATCACCGCACAAATCAAGCGCTTCTTGGAAACAAACCCCCTACCGACCCTCAACGAAGGGTCAAGCGAGGCGACCATTCGCGTCAGGTCGCTTGTGACAGAGCAGGAAAGACTCAACCAAGGGCTCAACTCCTTGCAAGCAAGTTATAACCAACTGCTTGAGAGACGGCAGGAAGGGAATTTCGACCCATCAGACGAGGAGCGTGCACAGATCGAAGCTGGCCGAGAACTCCTTGATATCGACTCTCAGCTATTGCAACTGCGCGTCCAGCGCGAGTCGCTACTCGACAAATTCAAGCCCCAACACCCTGTGGTCCGTAGCATCGACCAGCAAGTGCTGGCGCTAGAGCGTGAGCGCGAGGTTGAATTTGATATGCAAGCACGCATTCTCTTCAACGCCAAGATCGAGCAGGCAGCCAATGGCGTCGAACTGCTCTCCGCTGAATCGCAAAAGACCAATGCCTCGCTTGCCGAGTGGACTTCGCGTCGGCAGGACTACGTTCGACTGATTCAAGAGTACGAAACGCTACAACGCGCCCAAAAACAAGCTGAGTTTGAGCGTGACGAAGCGACCAGTACCATTGCGGCCCTTCAGCAAATCGATGACAACAAGGCTCGCGTGGTCGTTGAAGAATCGGTCCCGCCACAGAAAGCAAAACAATCCTACCCCCCCGCACCCTACGTCATGATCCCCGGGATCGGGCTGCTCATCATGGGCTTGGCGACCGGCCTGATCTTCCTACGCGAGTTGGTTGATCAACGTGTACGCAGCGCTCAGGACATTAAGATGATCCCGGACGCCTCACTGATCGGCATGATTCCAAGTGCGAACCAAGACCGCGACTCCAAATCGGTTGAACGCGTCGTCGAATACAAGCCCTCGGGCCTACTCGCCGAGGCATTCCGCCAAGCTAGAACCACGGTACTTTCGAAGATCGACCGCCGAGGCTATAAGACCTTGATGATGGTTTCCGCTAAGCCCGGGGCAGGGGTCACCAGCTCTGCACAGAACCTCGCGGCTAGCTGCGCCCGATCTGGTCGGCGTGTCCTGCTCGTCGATGCGCACTTCAGGCGTCCCGCTCTGGCGAAGCTCATGGGTCTTCCCGATCGCCCGGGCCTAGCAGAGCTGCTCACCGGCCAAAGCGCTATTGACGACCTTGGCACCATGACGGCACAGAGCGACGTCGAAAACCTCTACCTGCTCCCCGCGGGCGATACCGCTAGCGCTGCGGTCGAGCTCTTTGAGAGCCCACGCTTCCGTGAACTACTCGCCAAGCTGGAAGCGGAATACGACCTACTCATCATCGATGCCCCGCCAGCCCTGCTGACGTCCGACGCACAACTCCTCTCGCGACACGTCGATGCGATGGTGCTGGTCAGTCGAGCCCAGAGTGATACCCGAGGCATGCTCCAGCGAACCTACCGCGAACTGGACGGCCAGCGTGCGGATATCCTCGGCGTACTACTCAACGGCGTCGAGGCATCCGTCGGTGGATACATGAAACGCAACTTCCGCGAGTTCCATGAGTACAGCGGCCCCGATCGTCGTGGCAGTGCTCGCGCAAAGCTCGCCCGATCAAACGGCAGCAACGGCACAAATGGAAGTAACGGCAGCAATGGGTCGGCAGCCCAACCACCGGCCGCCTCGATGGCTTTGGATCAAGAAGAGCCAGACGTGTTCGGAGATCTCGACATCGATGACAACACTGAGAAAGACCGCTAAACCGCTGCGCAAGGCATATACGTTAGGCCTGCGCGATTAGTTAACTAGGCCGATGCATCAACTCCTCGCACAAGCTGCGCCCGAAACGACTCTGCCTGCGGACTGGTCTAATGCATGGTCGGTGTGTCTACAGTTTTGGCCTGTATTGGCTTTAGCATTCGGCGCCTCACTAATTTTGACACCTTTGATGCGTAAGCTCGCGCTGGCGAACGGCATCGTCGATCTCCCCGATGCACGTCGGAAGGCACACGCCAAACCCGTCGCATATCTGGGCGGTCTTTCCATCTTCTTGGGTTGGCTCGTCGGACTGGTCATCTTCGTCGGTATCCTCATCGGCAACGACCACAACGACACCTTTGCTAAATTGCTTGGCGAAAACTTATCTGCCATCACCTTCATCGCAATGGGCGCGACCGCTATCGTTCTCACTGGCTTGTTCGACGATATCTACGGCATGCGAGCTCGTGTCAAGATCGGCGGCCAGCTTTTCGCCGCAGCAGCAATTGCACAAACCCGAGCAATTGAAGATGTCCTCATCAGATCCTTTGAATTAGTCAGCTTAGAACCCTCCAGTTTTGTCCTACAACTCGTTGGCACTGCCGCGATAGCTGTCCTCGTTGTCGGCTGCTGTAACGCGATGAACCTCATCGACGGTTTGGACGGCCTATCCTCAGGCGTTACCACCATCGCCATGGGTGGCATGCTCGCCATCTGTATCCTCATCCTCTCCAGGTATCACGGCGACCAATACGTCGTCTCGCACCTCGGCATCCCGATGCTGTTGACCTTCGCCACCATCGGCGCCGTTGCAGGCTTTCTGCCTTACAACTTCAACCCCGCCAGTATCTTTATGGGCGACACAGGCTCGCTCCTGCTGGGCTTCCTGTGCGTCGTTACGATCCTATTCATGGGCCGACTCGACAACAACGCGGGCCTATCCCCAACGGTCTTCACCGGCGCCGCGATCTGCTTCGCCTTGCCAGTGACCGACACCGCTTTGTCCATCGTCCGCCGAAAGCTCAGCGGTCGACCGATCTTCGCGCCCGACTCTATGCACATGCACCACATGTTCCGACGGTGTGGCCTAAGCGTGAAAAAGAGCGTCTTCTGCATGTACGCAATGGGCTTGATTTTCTCGATCACCGGCTTTTCGCTAGTCTTCTTCTCGCTGAACTGGAAAGTGGTACTGGCAGCCTTCGCCCTCACGGTCTTGCTAATCCTCATCGTTGGCTACCGCGTTAGCTGCAGACTGCAGGCCACTGAGGCCGCTCACCCCAAGCCCGCTGAGGCACCGGGAACCCCAGGCCCACCCGCTGCACCCAAGCCAAGAGCCCAAGCCAGCTAAACCCCGGTTGCGGCCCCGCTTGACCCTGTTACAATAACTCTTCACGATTGACCTAGTCGATCGCGCTGCCGTCGCATATCCAGCACGCCAGCTCCGTACAGGACGTACACACCAAGGCCGGTCAAGTTCAAGCAACGCCGGCCTTCGTTTATTCACCCCTCGCCGAACACTTCGGACGAGGCCCTTGCGGGTCACGGATATCCCGCCTCGGGCTCCCTCATTGTAAAAAAGGGAGCTATGGGTTTTCATTCCGTCATCGCGCGGCTCGACACAGCAAGCCCCGCAACCACTGGAGCAATCGTCAATGTCCTCACTGGCAAAAGAACTCGTAGACGCCGGCATCCACTTCGGCCACCGTGCAACGCACTGGAACCCGAAGATGGCTCCCTACATCTTTGGCAAACGAAACAAGATCCACATCATCGATGTCAAGGAAACCATCAAGGGCTTGCTCCTTGCTCGTAAATTCCTGACCAAAACCGTCGCCTCCGGCAAGGACGTCATGTTCGTCGGCACCAAGCGACAGGCACGCGGCATCATCGAAAAGCACGCCGGCGAAGCAGGCATGCCCTACGTCACCGAACGCTGGCTCGGCGGCACGCTTACCAACTACGCCACCATCCGCCAACGCCTCAAGCGACTCGAAGAACTCGAGCGCATCGAAGAGTCTGGCGAGATCGACAACTACTCCAAAAAGATGGAATCACAACTCCGTCGTGAGAAGAACAAGATTACCCGCAACCTCGGCGGCATCCGCGAGATGAACAAGCTCCCCGGCGCGATGGTCATCGTCGACGTCAACCAAGAGCGCAACGCCGTCCTCGAAGCACGCAAGCTCGGCATCCCTACCGTCTGCCTGATCGACACCGACTCGGACCCTGCGTTCGCGGACATCCCGATCCCTGGCAACGATGATGCGATGCGAGCAATCGAAGTCATCATCCACTCGCTGACCGCAGCGGTGAACGAAGGCAAGACCCAACGCGTCGAGAAGTCAGGCGGCAACAAGGACGACAAGGCAGGCGAGATGCCTAAAAAACGCAGCAAGCGTGCCCAGTTCTCCGCAGAAGCAGCACCCGCGACGGACGACGCACCGGCCCCGGTCGAGCCCGCCGCGACCGAAGCCCAGAGCTAAACCAAGCCCTGCCCGCTTAATTCAACCCACGACAACGAAGCGACACCGGCTTTGCCGTGGTCGCATCATTAAACGTAGCGCCACCATTCATCGCGCTCAACCCAAACCATGAAGCGTGCGGCTCGCCGCGCATTCCCCAGGAGACCCCACATGGCAATCAGTGCACAAGACGTAAAAGCCCTCCGTGACGCCACAGGCCTCGGCATGGCCGACTGCAAAAAAGCCCTCGTCGAAGCCGATGGCGACTTTGACAAAGCCGCCGAAATCGCACGCGCTAAGTTCGGCGCAAAAATGGCCGGCCGATCCGACCGAGAGTCCGCCGAAGGCCGCGTCGCCATCGCAACCAATGCCGACGGCAGCAAAGGTGCGATCGTCCAGATCAACACCGAGACCGACTTCACCGCCAAGAACGACGTCTTCATCGCCATGGCCGACAAAGTGGCGAGCCTCGCACTTGACATGCCCGCAGGCGACATCGCTGTCAGCGACGCGATGGAAGCGACCATGAATGAAGTCCGACTCACCACCGGCGAGAACGTCCAGTTCGGCGATGGCGTCGTCTACGAACCCGGTAAGCCCGGCTGCGTCGGCGGCTACGGCCACTTCACCGGCAAGGTCGGCGTCCTCATCGAACTCGACACCGAGTCCGAAACCCCCTCTGACGAACTCATCAAAGACCTCTGCATGCACGTCTCAGCGATCGTCCCAGAGGCCCTTGGCGTCAACGAAGAAGACATCCCCGCCGACGTCGTCGAAGCCGAGAAGAAGCACGCCCTTAAAGAAGCCATGGACTCGGGTAAACCCGAAGAAATCGCTGAAAAAATGGTCATCGGCAAGATGCGGAAGTACCTCGACTCGGTCGTCCTGCTCCGCCAGCCGTTCGTCAAGGACGACAAGCAGCAGATCCAAGACATCCTCCCCAAGGGCGTGACCATCAAGGCC
>JBGCDC010000049.1:0-17798 GCA_045105055.1 Phycisphaeraceae bacterium
AAGCCCGTCTGCATCAAAGCATGACAGTGCGGGCAGCGAAGTGGGTCGTGGGTGTCGGGCATGTTCGATCTTATCCACAGATTTCACAGATGGCACAGATTTAATGCACAAGCCGTCTATATTGAAGTGAGGATGATCCAAAGTTTAAAAGCAGACCAACTTGCATGCCGGTTGCTTTGAGGTAATTAATCAACTGTGCTTCATCTACACCTGTTAAATCGGACTGCGCCTTACATTCCACGACGACGGCTCCAAAACAAACAAAGTCCGTTCGATACTGCGTATTTAAAACGGCACTTTTGTATCGAATAGGCAAACTTTCTTCTCGGAGATAGATAATTTTCCGAGCAGCTAATTCTATCGCCAACGCTTCATGATAAACCTTCTCAAGAAAGCCTGGCCCGAGTTCTCGATGTACTTCCATCGCAGCGCCGATGATCGCGTAAGTCCTTGGGTCACGCTCTTCTTTCATGGCTTAGCTCTTCAGGTTCCCAATCTGTGCCATCTGTAAAATCTGTGGATTACACGGCCTTACTTCGCGAACTCGACGGTCCGCATCTCGCGGAGGACGGTGACTTTGATTTCGCCGGGGAAGGTCATTTCTTCGCTGACGCGCTTGGCGATGTCTCGTGCGATGAAGTGGCAGTTTGAGTCGTCGACGCGGGAGGGGTCGACGATGACGCGGACTTCTCGGCCGGCCTGGATGGCGAAGGCTTCGCGGACGCCCTTCATGTCTTTTGCGATGCCTTCGAGTTGTTCTAGGCGTTTGACGTAGCGGTCAAGGGTCTCGCGTCGTGCACCGGGTCGAGCGCCGCTGATGGCGTCGGCGGCCATAACGATCGCGGTGTAAGGGGTGGTGTGCGGGATGTCGTCGTGGTGTCCGCCGATGGCGTTGAGGACGGCTTCTTTTTCGCCGAACTTTCGGCAGAACTCCATGCCGATCGCGGGGTGACCGCCTTCCATTTCGTGGTCCATCGCTTTGCCGATGTCGTGGAGCAGGCCGCATCGTCTAGCGAGTGTGCCGTCGAGGCCGAGTTCTTCGGCGATGACTTGGCAGAGGTAGGCACATTCCATGGAGTGCTTGAGGATGTTCTGGCCGTAGGACGTTCGGTAATGCAGTCGGCCGACCATCTCGGAAATGCGGGGGTGCAGGCCTTGGATGTTGGCTTCGATGCAGGCTTCCTTGCCGAACTTGAGGATGCGTTGTTGGATGTCGTCTTGGACTTGCTTGGTGAGTTCTTCGATGCGTGCGGGGTGGATTCGGCCGTCGTCGAGGAGCTTGTGCAGCGTCTCGGATGCAACGGCACGACGGATCGGATCGAAGCATGAGACAACGATGACGCCTGGCGTGTCGTCGACGATGACATCGACGCCGGTCGCCGCTTCAAACGCACGGATGTTTCGGCCTTCGCGACCGATGACTCGGCCCTTCATATCGTCACTAGGGATCTGGATCGCGGTGACGGTGTGGTCGGAGCTGTGGTCGGAGGCGTAGCGTTGGATCGCTTGGAGGGTGATCTTCAGCGCGTTGTCTTTAGCTTCTTCCTCGGCACGATCGGTGATCTTAGCGATGAGTTGACCGGCCTCGTGCTGAACCTCGGTCTCGATGACTTTCAGGGCTTCACGCTTGGCATCTTCTTCGCTCATGTTCGCAACACGGAGCAGCGTGTTCTTCTGCTCGGTGCGGAACTCTTCAAGCAGCTGCTTGCGCTCGGCGACGATCTGATCGAGCTCTTCCTTCTTGCCTTGGATGGCTTGCTCGCGCTTCTTGACTTCGGCTTCGAGGTCGGCGGCGTTCTTCTCCTTGAGCGTCAGCATGTCGAGCTTACGGTCTAGGTTGTCTTCGCGCTTGGTCAGTCGGCGTTCTTTTTCCGCCAGGTCGTCGCGAGCCTCTTCGAGCTCTTTATCGATGGCTTCACGGCGTTTGACTTGTTCGTTTCGTGCGTCGAGTTCGATCTGCTTGGCGAGGTTGTCGCCTTCGGTTTTGGACTGCGCGAGGATGTCCTCGGCTTGTTTTTTTGCGGCGTTGAGGTTGGCGATGCCGGTGATTTTGAGCAGCAGGAACATGCCGATCGAGCCTGCGACGATGCCGCCGATCAGGCCGAAGAGGAGCATGGTGGTCGGGTCGGTGCTGCCGTCTTGGGCAAGTGTCAGGAGGGATGTATGTTCGAGGCGCATCGCGGGCCCCTTTCTCGGCACGGGCAAGCCGGCCGGCTGGGGCACAGGGGGACATCGCCTTGCTGACCGAGGCCAGGGGCAGATCACAGGATCACGATGCGTGCTTGGTCTAGGCGAGTGTCCGGGGGCGTTGATGCAGGCAATGGCGGTCTGTGAGAGCGCACTTGAGGCGCGGACCGGTCTTGGAAAGTGGCGTGGGCCACGGTCTTGGGCGATTGTCTGCGTGAATCCGGAGGGAACCTATTAGCATCGTTAATCTATGTCCACTCAGGGTTTACCGAGTGAGCGGCTGCTTATGCATCCGCGTGATCTGCACGTCAGGGGTGTATGGGTCCGACTGTGCCGAGTTGTGTCGGCCTGGCACGGGGCGAGGCCGGTTGTGGTATCGGGCGGGTGAAAAGTCATCCCGCTGAAGTCATGTTAAGGGCGTGTGAACGCGGGGGCAAGTAGTCAGGTTTTGGGCGTGTCCTGCGGCGGGCTGAGCGGCGATTGCGACCAAGCGTTGGCGTAGCGGACCTGTCGAACGCCGATCCAGACGAGGGTCTCGAACCAGAGGAAGGAGAGTACGAAAAGCAGGCCGTAGAACAACCAACGGACGCGGACGAGGCCGAGGTTTTGTTCGAACCAGGGTTGGCCAGCGGCGGTCCACTTCAACACCCACATCCCAGCACCCGCAATCAATAAACCGAAAACCCAACCGATCGCGGCTCGGCAGCAGACACGTTCAGCCAAAGCAAGCGGCACTCGCCAGCCCCGCCGCCTACTGAAAGCCGTCACACCAATCACTTCCACGTAGGTCAGAGCGATCACGAATAGGGGGATGAGCAGCGTAAAAACATCTCCATTGCGATAAGTACCTTCTAATGCCTTACTACCGAGAGCACTCCAAACACCAAGGGCGGTTACTGAAGACAACAGCAACAGCCAGCGATATTGCCGGTTACTGCCATCAATCGGCATCGCACGAAACGTTTGCTTAGCCGAGTAGAAAGGTGCGAGTAAAAGTTCCATCAAGCGAAAAAACTTCGTCTCAAATTCATATTCGATTCCCGTCCGCTTCGCTGGCGAAGACTCGGCTACCGCGTATCCACACTCCGGACAGACCGTATCTTGGGACAAACCCTTCAGTGGGTAACCGCAGGCCTCGCAGAGCGAGTCTTCCGTCGGGAACGTGTGCGTCGTCGGCGAATCGGCCATGCCTGATGATACGTTGGCGATGCGTCAGCCGGGGGACGAGTTTGCGGCGAGTTGTGATTGATTAGTAACCCATCGCGTCAGCGCATCAGCAAGGTCGCGGGGCTTGGTGCTCCTTGCGGGGATCACTTGCTTGAGCGTCTCCAGCATCGGCACCCGCACATCCCTTGGCGTGATCATTGGCACGCCCATCGCCTCGGCCCACAACATCGACAACCCCACCTCATCCGGCAAGAGTGCCAACGCAATATCACAGGCACGCAAAACCGACCAAGGTGTCGCGATCGCTTCATCTTGGATCAACAGGTGATCGATCCCCAACAACCGACTCAACTCTGCGGCGTCCGCTCGCCCGTGGGCTAAGGGGTGGCACAACAAATGCACGTCCGCTCTTTCCGGCTGGGTCGCACATAACGCTTCGTATGCTGAGGCGATCGTCATCATCGCGGCACTGGCGTTGATCTGATCAAAGCGGTCGCCGAGCAATGCGATGACCGTCGCGCCTTCTTTGACGCCCCACTGCTTTCGCCGCGACTCACGATCAATTTGCGCTGAGTGATCGGAGGAATCGTGTGCTTGCGTGATAACACGTTTTGCAAATGGGCAGAGCGTAGCGTTGTGAATTTGGCGAGCGACGTGAGCACAGTCGAGGAGCGAAGCGATCTGCGTCGCACCTTCGGTCCAGCAGACCACGCGGTGGGCCTGGGCCATCAGTTGCTTGGGCTGGGCGAGCGCGGCAGGCAACAACTGATGCAAGCCTGTTGGCTCGGGGTGTAGTCGGAACTGTTCGTCGCGTAGGCCGAGGGCACGTGCAGCATCGCGCGTGACTTGCCCGCCGAACAGTAGCCATGCGTGTTGGTTCGTGCTGTTTTGTTCGTCTTGTTTGACCGCGTCGATCGACAACCGAAGCACCGCCGCCTCAGCGGCTTCCCCGGGCTGATCGATCACGTGCAGCGTTCGGCTCATTGCGGTGTACCGAGGTCTGCTCCGACGGCTGGCATGCGCCAATCAAAGAACAAACGAGCGATGTCGCGCCCCGCCTGATCCGCGAGCTCGCGCACAGCAATACTCCGCGCGGCGCTCTGGCCGGTGAGGTCCCGCGCTCGCATCTGCGAGGTCACGCCGTAGGCTTTCGCGCCGGAGTCGATCCCCGTCGCGGGGTCTATGCCCCTCGGGAAGGTGCGGTCGCGCTCATCCAGATCGAAAACTTTTACATCCATCGAGATCCCAGGCTGGATCACGTTGCCGCCGATGCCGACCTGGAAGCCGGTGACCTCGGCGTGGATGACCTGCTTGGCGTTGAGCTGGATGCCCAGCTTAGCGAGCGAGGTGCGGTAGTAGTCTTCGCCGAGTTGTTCGCGATAGCCCGCGAGTTCGTCTTGGCCGATGAATCCGCCGAGCACGATGACGTCTTCAACTTCGAGCACGTTGCGTGTTGCTGAGGCGATTCGACGCAGTGTCGATGGGCTGTTGACTAGGCCGCGCGGGTCATCGATCACAACGAGCGTTGCCTTGTCTGGCAGCTCATATTTCGCCTCGATTTTCTCAGGCGGGGTCACGATGTCCGTTACGACCGCGACATAGCTGCACCCGCCGAGTTGCGGGAGAACGATCAAGACAATCAATACGAGCCAAGCAAATCGCATGTCGTTACCTAATGATCTGGTGGTCGTAGAACAGGCCGGCCGCAGTCTCACAGAAACGGATCTGCGTGCGGGCTTCGATTAGCGCTTCATCAGAGCCGACGCGACCGATCTTTGATTCGTTCGGCTCGGGGTACATCACGTTCTGCGTGAACGATGCGCCGAAATTGTCCGGGTCTTCAGCCTCTGCCTCGACGATATTCACACTCGCGGAGATGATGCCTCGGAGCACATACTTGTCGCCGGGCTCATGGGTGCGGTACTCGCCGATCTCAACGAGGATCAAGCGATCGACCTTGAGCTGCTTGATCATCATCGATGGCGGACGCGTCGCCCAGTAGGGATTATCGCGTTGCCATTGAAGGATTTGCTTCGGGCTCGTCAGCGTCACGCCCGGCACGTTTGTCTGGATCCGGCGGACCATCTCTTCCGTGATCGTTGTCTTCGCGGTCGGGTGGTTGAACTCCGCATAGTCGCTCATCGACACCACCACCGCGACGCTGCGATTGGGCAGGTCCATGTACTGGCCCTTCACGTCGATAACTTTCTCCGTCACCGATCGCGCCGGGCCGCAACCTGCGACAACCAACCAAACGCCCAGCAGCGCGACCATGCCAACCTGTTTCACATACTTATTCATGCCAACTCCCTACAGCGTCTGCCTAATACAGCCCATTGCCCGGGCATTGGGTTCAATCATTTCACCAACGACCGGCTATCCACCCATCGTCATCACGACCGCTTTATAGACCCATGCCCCAAGCAGCAGCGCGATCCAAGGGAAGATGAACGCCTTCGTCGCCATCACTCGGCCAAGCGGCACGAGGCTCATCCCCGACACCGCCGACCAACACGCGATCAACGCCATCATCGCCAGCGCGACCGCAAGGACTGCGCCGAACGGTTGCGTGATCAAAGAGGCCAACAGCGAGCCGTCCGCCGCATGCGCAAACGCCGTGGTGCAGCCACAGGTCGCGCAAGGCAAACCCGTCGCGATCACGAAGCCGCACTCGGGCAGTTTCAGTTGTGTGTGCGTGCCCATGCCCGCGGCGCTGGGCGTGAGTGTCGCCGCCAAGATCAGCGGAGACGAACACGCCAACGACAAACCGAGCGCACCGGCACGCGGCAGCCAGCCTTCGTTTTCATCCATGGGTTGTGCGGGCTGGCTTGGCTGCATCGCTACATGATAGCTGGCGGACTACTATCTGTGACATGTTCAATGGGCCTAAACAGAAACAACGCCGAGTGGATGTCGCCTGCGGTTACGCGCTCGGCGCGTATCTAGGCGTGACGCTGACTTGGATAGGCATCATGTTGAGCCCGGGCTTCGCTTTCTTTGCATTACTCATCGCGGTGGCAGCAGGGTTCTTTGGCACGCTACGAACGATCATCGGCATGCCCATCCGATTCTGGCTGATCCCCGTAGCTGCTTTGGTTTACGTGAAGCTGTTCATCATCTGCTTGGTTTACGCCGCACCCTTGGTCATCCTCGGGGTGGGTGCCGTCTTTTCCATGGCTCTGGCCCTTCCCATCTACCGCTTATTCAAAAACGATTTTGCGAAGACGACCCCGCCTTGGCTATGCAAGGCATGCGGCTATCCGCTGATGGGTTTGACCGACCCCAGCTGCCCGGAGTGTGGCGAGAAATTTGATCCCGAAGCCGTGCCCAAGATGGCGACCGCCGCTGACGCGAAAGACGATCGTTTACAATAGACCGATGGTCTCACGCCTACCCGAAGAACCCACGAGTCAACCGGCCGAAGAGCCGAGCAAGCGTAAACGCCGACGACGCCTGCGCGTTCGCAAGCTGCCCATCAGCGTCTTCCCGACGATGCTCACGTTAGCCAACGTGCTCTGCGGATTCATGGCCGTCTTCTTTGCGTCGCTCCCCGCCGACGCCGACTTCCCGTTTAACTGGACCCCGCTGACCTTCGCCGCCATGGCCATCTTTGTCGGCATGGTCTTCGACGGGTTCGACGGCCGAGTCGCCAGGCTCACCAACTCAACCAGCGCCTTCGGCGCACAGCTCGACTCCATGGCAGACATGGTGACCTTCGGCGTCGCGCCCGCCTTCATCGCCATCAAACTCATCGACCCCGGCGTCCCCTACTTCTCCAATTCAGACGACCACCTCTTCGGCCGACTCGCACTCATCGTCGCGCTGATCTACGTCGCCTGCGCCGCGCTACGCCTGGCACGCTACACCGTCGACGCCAACGAAAAACAAGCCGTCGACCCAAGCGTCTTCACAGGCCTGCCTTCGCCCGGTGCCGCGGGAGCCATCGCCGCGCTCATCCTTCTGCATCAACACATCCTCTTCACGCTCTTTCCCGAAGGTAACCAGCCCGACTGGCTCAACCTCACCACCCGGTACGCGATGATCGGCATCGTCCTGCTCACCGCGCTCGCGATGGTCAGCAAGCTGCCCTACACCCATGCGATGAACCGCTACCTCCGCGGCAGAGCCAACGTCGGCACCATCGCCGCCTACGTCATCATCGCCCTGCTGCTATTGATCTACCCCCAGTGGACACTCGCACTAACGTTCACCGGCTACGCCCTCACCGCACCAAGCTGGTGGTTGTGGAAGCGAATCGCACCAACGCGTTAAGGCAACGCTTCGCTGCGTTAAAAACAAAGCGTGACAGACTCACTACTCATCGAACTGCGACTCGACCAGCTTCTGTAGCGCGGTCAGTGCGTCGTCGGCGTCGGGGCCGGTTGCGGAGATTTCGAGTTCGGTGCCTTGGGTCGCAGCGAGCATCATGAGGTTCATGATGGACTTGCCGTCGAACTTGTTGCCTGCCTTGATCACGTGGATGTCCGACTTGAACTGCGCAGCGGTATCGGCGAACGCCATCGCGGGCCGGGCGTGTAGCCCTAGCTTGTTCGTGATGGTCACTTTAACGCTTGCGGGTTCCATGATCGGTCGTCACTCGTTACGGGAATAAGGCAGCATCAGACACCGCGCGGTGCCGGAGATGAGGCGTGGTTGTTGGGGTCGGGTCGAGGGAGCCGCTTGCGGCTTAGCGGGTCAATTGGCCCGCGTCGGCTTCGTTGAGCAGGTCGATGACCGCTTCTTTTGTTTCCGCCTGGCGGAGGAACTTGCGGAACTTTTCGTTCTGCAGGCTGTTGAAGAGGTTCTCCATCGCCTGCAAATGCTCGTCGGGCTTGTCCTTAGGCGACGCCAACAGGAATAAGCAGTACACCGGCTCACGATCCAGCGCGTTGAAGTCAACGCCCGACTGGCTAACCGCGACGGCGGCGGTGACCTTCTTGATCTTGTCGTGCTTGACGTGCGGCACCGCGACACCCTTGCCAAAGCCCGTCGAGCCATGCTTCTCACGATCCAACACCAGCTTGATCACCTCGTCACGCAGCGTCTTGGGGATCGCCTTCGCTTCGATTAGCGCATCGACCATCTCGGTGATAGCGTCGTCTCGGCTTTCCGCCTGCAAAACGGGAATGATCGCGTCGGTCACGACAAAGTCGTTGAGCTTCATCTTCGGGCCTCTGTCTAGGGGTCAATTCTTCAACGCCTTGTCGCGCTAAAGCAAAATGAGATTGTAGCAGTTTCAGCATTTCGGAGTTGAGAATTGCAGCAAATGGGGGCTGCCTCGTTGCCCCAACTCCCAACCCTTAAATCCCAAATCCATCAATGCTTGTGATTCTTCAGCTTCTCTTTGAGATCGGTGAGCTGACGTTCCATCCGCTTCACCGTGTGGTCAATGCTGTGATACAGGTCTTCGTCATTGGACTTCGCGACGAGGTGGTCTTGGCCATCGACGTGGGCGATGAACTCGACATCGTGGCTGTGGCCGTCCTGCGATTTATCGATCACGATTTCAAGCTTGGATAGCCGGTCGTAGTAGCGCGTAAGCTTGCCGGCTTTTTCCTTGGCGTACGTTTGGATCGCTTCGGTAACGGGCATGTGTCGGCCAGTGATGATGATGTCCATCAGGTCTCCTTTGGTAAGAGTCTTAAGCTCAGTCGTTCTTTGCTTCAGGTAGCGCGCGACGGTCACCCGTCGAGCCCCGCCGATCGCTGGTGTCGGCATCCCGGTTGATCATTTGCGAAGGCGGCACAAGCACCCCGCCAGACACGGCGAACTTCAACGCATCCTCGATCGAGATCCCAAGATCGATCGTGTCCTTCACAGGCACCGTAATCACATAACCTGTGAACGGCGTCGGCGAAGACGGCACAAACACCGTCAAGCATGGCTCGCCCATCGCGTCCTCGATCATGCGCATCGTGTCGCCCGTCACCAGGCCCACCGAGTACAAACCCTTACGCGGGTACTCGACCGCCACGACGCGGTTGAACTTCAGCTTGTCTTCATCGTTGTCGCCAAAGAAGAAGTCGGTCACCTGCTTCACCGCGGGATAGACCCGCCGAATCAAAGGCACGCGGTCGATGATCTTCTCGCCACGGTGCTTGAGTTGTCGGCCGATGACGTTCGACATCAGCACGCCTGCGAAGTAGAACAGCACCACCGCAATGATCAGCCCGATCAAGTCGAGCACGTGCCAGTTGCCCACCGCGATCGAGTTCCACTTCTTCTGAAGCTGTACCCGCCGCGCGTCGAGCACGATCTCCGGCTGATCTTTCATCCATGCCAAACGCTGATCGCGAAGCACCGCTTCGATCGCTGACCCCGGCAGATTCGGCACCGTCTTCTCAAGCGTCTCACGCTTCTCATCTCGCTTGATCTCCCAAGCCTGCTCCTGAAGCGCAGTGAGATACTCGGCTCGGCTCTGCCAAACATCCGCGTAATCTTCATCCGAGGCGACCGGCCAATCCGTGAACTTGATGACCGTGCCTTGCACGCCCCAGTTGATCGGCGCCGCGATCTTGTCCCGGACAAAGCCATAAGCAAACACCAGCAGCCAAAGCGTCAACACCGCAGGCAGCAGCGTCGCCATGCCACGGATAATGAATCGGGTGGACTTGCCACCCTTCTTCACAGGCTTGCCCTGCTCTATATCAGGCTGACCACCCGACTCATCGGTCGTGTCGGCAGGCATCGGGTTTTGATCGGGAGTGTCTGTCACGTGGGTTGGTTCACTAAAGTTTAAATTGATTGTAGCGTGATACTAATGACTCTGGAGAAGTCAAGAAACTGTGCAAATAGCCGCGATGCTATGCATCGCCGGTCACCCAAATCGCTCCATGTCTTCGTCACGTAGCCAAAACACTCCACGATGCGATGGTAGATACTCGCGGATCAGATAGCAAAAATGATCGTGATCCTGAATCTGCTTGCGTGAAGCACCCTTCACAAACCACTCTCGCTTACCAAAGCGATCATTCAGGTTCCGTGTGAGGGCGGATCGAATGCTTTGACGCATCGAATCCCATGCTCGCTCATGTGACCAACTGACGATCACGTGAAGATGTGTTGGCTCAATCGCGATGCAGCGCATCGTGGCGTCAAGGTGTTGACCGACGACGCGCAGTATCGCGGCTATTGCTTCTTGATGTACTTTCAAGAATTTAACCGTTGGTTGTTTTTGATTCGCGCGGTAGTTTTGCGCCATCCTTTCATCGCTCGGGAGCACGCCCTTCTTTCGTTTGACGTAGCCCTTCTTCTTATCCGGCATCCATGTGCCATAGGCATGAAACGTGAAGTGGTAGCACGGCATAGGCCTCCCCCGATTCCCCAGCGATGCGTAGCATCGCGGCTATTACTTAAAAACAACGATTCCAAGATAGCCGCGATGCTACGCGTCGCCGGAAAAGTATCTCAATTTTTCATTCTGGAATGATCATATCAAACCGAAACAGGCGTTTCTTGCCTGCGCGGACGAGGAGGTGGCCGTCGGTGACATCATCCGCCGTGACCATGCGCATAGGGTCCGCGATTTTTTCGTCGTGCAGGCGCACCCCGCCGCCTTGGATGAGGCGACGCGCTTCGCCGTTGGACTTGGCGAAACCGGCTTTGACGACCAAGGCGATCAGGCCGATGCCCTCGGCTAGTTCGGCTTTGTCCAGCGGCCCATTAGGGATCGAATCGCCGGTGACGTCTTGGCCGGTGATCGCTTTTTTTACTTGTTCGATGGCTTGGTTGGCGGCTTCTTCGCCGTGCACGAGTTTGGTGACTTCGTAGGCGAGCCGTACTTTCGATTCGTTGATGTCCTTGCCTTCTGCAGCGGCTAGCGCGTTGACCTCATCCATCGGCAGGAAGGTGAAGTAGCCAAGGAATCGGCCGACGTCGGTGTCCGCGACGTTGCGCCAGAACTGGAAGAAGTCGAAGACGCTGGTGCGATTCACGTCGAGCCAAATATTGCCTTGTTCGGACTTGCCGAACTTGCCGCCGTCGGACTTGGTGACGAGCGGGAAGGTCAGGCCCGCAAGACTCGCATCATGCAAACGCCTGCCGAGGTCGATACCGATGACGATATTGCCCCACTGGTCTTGCCCGCCGATTTGCAGCGTGCAGTTGTGTGCATCAAAGAGGTGCGCGAAGTCGTAGCCTTGCAAGAGCATGTAGCTGAACTCGAGGAAGGAGATGCCCTCACCTTCGCCGGTCATTCGGCCTTTGACGGATTCCATCGACATCATGCGGTTGACGCTCATGCGTGAGCCGACGTCGCGGAGCATGTCGAGGAACTTCATCTGCCCGAACCAGTCGAGGTTGTTGACGAGGATGGCGTCAGTGTCGCCGCTACCAAACGTGACGATTCGGCCGATCTGTTTGGCGATCGCTTGTGCGTTGTTATCGATGTCCTCTGCGGTGAGCATCTGACGTGCTTCGGTTTTGCCGGACGGGTCGCCGACAAGGCCGGTCGCACCACCAACGAGGACGACGGGCTTGTGCCCGCAGCGCTGCAAATGGGCCAGCCCCATGATGGGCACAAGCGAGCCAACGTGTAGCGAGTCAGCGGTCGGATCAAAGCCGCAGTACGCCGCGAGGGGTTTGGCGAGTCGCTCGCGGATCTTGTCGTCCGTGCACTGGGAGACTAGGCCCCGCTCGTGGAGGATGTCGTACAGGTTGGCGGTTGTTGGTGAAGCGGTCATAGTCCAGCGATTTTAGGCGATCGCGTTTGCGAGTGCTGATGGCTGAGTGTGATCGCGTCGGCGGTAAAGTTGGCGGTAACACACGCGGTGCAAGAGCCGGAAAGAATACCGGGCACGAAGTCTTTGATCGGCAAGCATGCGTTGGCGAAGAAACCGATCACACGAGCTGCGCGCGGGCTATCGATCGCGATCTTTTATGATGGCTGAGAACCCTTCAATGACAAGCCCGATGCACGCCGCTCCCCAAGCCGGGCTGCCGATGCACTCTAGACCGGCTTGGATCGGATTGGGGAGGGATAGGGGCACGCTTGGGGAATGACTTCCCCAGCACCTCTTTAAGAGAGAGCGACCAGCGAGCCTTTACGCACTAGTTGAGCCGGTTTACTTGGCCCGTTGGGCTGCGACTTAGAGATCAAATTCGGGCTCGGCCTGCTGTTCAGCCATGCCTTCGAATAGCGGGGCCAGCTTGTCGACCAGGTCAAAGAACTCTTTATCCAAGGTCAGCTTTAGCGATTCGCCCGCGGCCTGCATGCGTAGCTTCATGAAGAAGTTGTTGATCGTCGCGGGATCGGGCATATTCTCGATCTCGCCGCCTTGGCCGGCCTGTGCGAGCATGACCGGGGCGAACATCAGGATCGAGTTGTAGAGGTTGGAAAACATCTGCGCGCTCTGGGCGTCTTGAAAAGTCATCTGCACGTCGACCAGCATGCTGCCATCATCGACCTGCGAGATGGCTAGGCCAAGCGTGTCGAGTGCGCGGACGGGCTTGAACATCCCCATCATCATGCCCATGGCCATCTGAGCCTGCGGGTTTTCCCCTTCGCCAGGCTGAGCGCCCTTGGCGGCTTCTTGAGCCAAGTCCATCATCTCACGCATCTCTTCCTGCATGCGGAAAGCGATCGCGAGCATTGGCTTTTTGTGCTGGGTGAGCTGCTTGTTCATCGCGGTGAATACAGCGCCATCTGGCGCGGGCAACGCCGTCGTGACAGCTTCGCCATCCTTGCCCTTCATCGCGATATTCTGCCAACCAGCACCGAGCGCTTCCATGGTCGTATTCGTTTGACCTTCGCCCATCGAGCGGAAGATCGCGCCCATCGATTCGGGATCAAAGTTGCCGTTAGTCTTCGCCATCAGCGAGGCTGGCGGGGACCAACCTTCTTCAGTGGGCATCTGCATCGTCATCGCAAGGCCCTCGCCGCCGGCCTGCAGGAACGAGCCACGCAGCAACGTGATCATGTCAACGATCTGCTTGGGATCACCCATTGGTAAAGCGAGATCTTGGCCCTGAAGGGCCTCGTTCTCTGCAACGCCTTTGAGCATTTCGCCGACGCTGCTGAGCATCTCTGGGCTCATCTGCGTGACATCGACATAGACCGCGAGCATCGTCTTCTCGCCGACCGCCTGAGCCGGGATGGCCTGCTCGGTATTTTCAGCCAATGCGGGAGAGACCAGCAGCATCAGCGCGGTCAGCAAAACGATGAAATTCAAAGGGCGTGTCATTGATTCAATCCTAAAGGGTTTGGTCAGGCGTACAGATAATAGTACGCAGCTGGCTCGATGTCGGGTCGTCCTGTGGAGTACCGGCAGGGAGTGATCGGGTTGCAGCGGTCTCGATGACGTTGCCAAGCCGCAAGCGGCTTTCGTTAGCCCAAGAAAAAACCGAGGCGGATGCCTCGGCTTTTGGGGTGTTTGGTTTCGATCGCTTCGCTTAGCGAACGTAGTAGCCGATCAGGTCGAGGAAGCGGTCTTGGTTAAGGACAGGGATCCGAAGGATCTTGGCTTCGTCGACGATGCGGAAATACGCTTCGTTGGCGGCGAGCTGGGCCTGATACTCAGCGATTTTGACGGGGTCAAATTCGTCTGCAGCAGGCTTCTCAGGTAGCTCGGGCTTAGCACCGAGAATGATGTAGTTGATGTCCGGGGTGAGGACGGGGATGCCGGTGTCGGTCTTGGTGACTTTCACAAGCTCGGCACCGCTCTCTTTGATGAGGGCTTCCATACGGCCGATGTCGTTGGTGCCGCCGTCGTTTTCGATGTCGAAGCTGCCGAAGGCGAACATACGAATGGTCATGTTCGGGTCGAAGCCAAGGTTGACGACCGGGTCGCCGGGGCTGATGTTGATGGATCGATCGCGACGCACCACGCGGCAGGTCGCCGAGTCGTCATCAAGGCCGTAGACCTCGATGGTTGCTTTACCGCGTGCTTCGCCGGTGACAGCGAGCTTAATGATGGGCAACGGATCGTAGACTTCGAAGGTCATGCCCATGACGAGGCCGTCTTTTCGGCCGAGCGTGATGAAGAGGTCATTGCCATCACCAAAGACGGAGGCGACTTCAGCATCAGGCGTCGTGGTGTTGGGTACAGGTGGTTTAGGCAAAGCTGAGATCGCGTTATCACGATCACGGATTGCTAGTTGCAACGCGCTTTCCAGCTCAAACTTATCACCTTCAAAACCCTTGAGTTCCTCGGTGAGTTGAGCAATCCGCTCGCGGGCGGCGGCATCAGCATCGTCTGCTGTGCGGCTCAAAATCGTTTGCATCTCGCTGATTTTGTCTTGGAGAGCCGCGTTGTCACGCAGGGCCTTGTCGATGTTGGCTTTACGCTCTTCCATCGTCTCGGCACCTGTGAGCTTCTCAACTCTGAGCTGCTCTTCGACCGCGGTCTTCTGACCGATGGCCGTGGCGTACTGGGCCTCCATCTCGCTGGTCTCACGGGTCAGCTTCGTGACCTGATCTTTGGCCTCGCGGATGTCCGCTTCGAGGTCACGGATCTTGACCAGCATATTGCTGAAGACCGTGGTGCCTGGCGCTTTGAAATCGTTTGCCTGCGTCGTCTCACCGCCGGTGATAAACGCGCTGAGGTCGTCCTTGGCCTGCTGCTCAGCGACCTTGGCCTCTTCGATTTTAGTGTAGAAGATGATCGCCACTAAGAGGGCAATCACAAAACCGCAGCCAAAAATCACTAAGGCCACCGCGAAACCGGTGTTACCACCACGTACTCTTGCCATAACCGGGGTCTCCAACGGAGGTGACGGAGGGATGTTCACATCAGTGTCCGCGAATCCGTAAGTCTAGTCAAGCGCGGTTTTTGCAAAGCGTTTGATGAGCTGGCCCGTGCCGAGCGTTTCAAAGGCGCAAGACAGCTCGATTCGACTGACGCGGGCTGGCGTTAAAACGGGTAATTGGGTCAGTCTAAGGCGGCGACGAGGTCCATTTCGACCGTCGCACCCAGCGGCAGCGAGGGGACGCCGACGGCGGACCGGGCGTGGATGCCGATGTCGCCAAGCACTTTGCCAAAGAGCTCGCTCGCGCCGTTGGCGACCTTGTGCTGATCGGTGAAGGAGGGGTCGGAGGCGACAAAGACGCCGAGGCGGATAATACGGGCGAGGCGGGACCAATCGCCCTTCAGTGCCGCATCGATCTGTGCCAGTGCGTTGAGGGTGCACTGAGCCGCAGCGGCCTGGGCCTCTTCAAGGGTTGGCCCACCGGGCGTGCCGAGCGCGCCTGTTGCGGTGAGCTGTCCGTCTTTCAACGGCAGTGCTCCAGAGAGGAAGAGCTGACCATTGCTCTCGACGTAGGGCACGTACACCGCGACAGGCGCAGCAGCCGGTGGCAGTTCATATCCCAGTTCCGCAAGTTTGGCTTTAATGTCCATGTCCTGATTATGGCGGAACCAGGCCCGGATGTCGATACCCGGATATCCTGATAAACGATGGCATAAAACGCTCGCCGAGCGTGTTGTGCTAAAGCCCCCAACGATCGCAACGAGCCTGACCATGCCACAAATGCTTCAATCCTTTCGCCAACACGTCAGATTTATTGCCTTTGCCATCGTGGTCTGCTTGGCCAGCGCCGCCTCCGCCCAATTCGGGCAGCAGCAGGTCACGCCGACCGTTATCGCAGAAACAGAGTCGATTCAACCTGGCGAGCCGATCACCGTCGCGATTCGATTCGAGATTCTTGAGAAGTGGCACTTGTACTGGACGAACCCGGAGGGCGACGGCTTCGCACCCGAGGTGCAGTGGACGCTGCCGGAGGGCTACCAAGTCAGCGAGCCACGCTGGCCCGCACCGCACACGTTCAAGTTTCTCGAAGGGATTCAGTTTGGCTACGAAAATGAGTTGATCCTGCTTTACGAGATCACGCCACCCGCCAATCCAACGGGCAGTGTGGCGCTCCGCGCTGGCGTGACGTGGCTGGTGTGCGACAGCGGCAACTGTGTGCCGAACCCTGACTATCCCGGCCCCGTTGAAATCGCGCTAACGCTGCCCGTAAGCAACGATGCGCCGAAGCCTTCGGCCGAGGCATCGCTCATCGAATCGGCCCAAAAGCAAGTGCCTGGCATCGCGCCGGGCTGGTCTTTTAAAACGCAGCGCGTTGATGACGGCTACGTCCTCGAGATACAGACGCCCAGTGAGTCGGCCGCAAAAAACCTAGCTGGCCTTTACTTCTATAGCGATGAAAAGTTCGCCGTTGATCCTCAGGCCGAGCAGGCCGTTCGCGTCGAAGGCAAGACGGCCTACCTCTCGCTTAGCGAACGAAAAATAGACCCGTACGGCGACCCAATCAATCGCGACGCACCGGTCACAAAACTTGGCGGGGTCCTTACCGCGAAGTCTGGATTCGGCGACACGGGCCTGGCCGCGATGATCGTTGGAGAGACGAAGAATGCGACCACAGAAGTCGGCGAAAAAAGCGAGCCGCCCGCGGCTCAAGGTGAAGCCCCAATCGGCTTCATCGTTGCAATCGGCTTCGCGTTTGTCGGCGGACTGATTCTGAACCTGATGCCCTGCGTCTTCCCGGTGCTTTCCATCAAGATCCTCGGCTTCGTCCAACAGGCCGGGGAAAACCCCGCGATCGTACGTCGGCATGGCTACGCATTCGGCGGCGGTGTGCTGCTGTCGTTCTGGGTGCTCGTCGCCGTGCTATTGACACTGCGCGGCATCGCGCAGGCCGCCGCGGAATCAGGCGGCACTGCGGGATCGGTCGGCTGGGGCTTTCAGCTCCAAGAGCCCGCGTTCGTGCTCGCGATGCTGCTCCTGGTGTTCTTCATCGGGCTCAATCTCATAGGTGCTTTCGAAGTCGGCCTCGGCCTCAGCGCCGCTGCGGGCAAAGCCAGCCAAGGCGCGAAAGACGGCTATAGCAAATCGTTTTTCACCGGCGTGCTCGCAACACTCATCGCGACGCCTTGCACCGGCCCGTTTATGGCACCGGCACTTGGCGCCGCGATCGCAATGCCCACGATCCAAGCCTTCCTCGTCTTCACCGCGTTGGGCATCGGCATGGCGACCCCGTATGTCCTGCTCTCGTGTTTCCCGGCACTCCTCAATTACCTGCCACGACCCGGCGCATGGATGGAGTCGTTCAAGCAGGCCATGGCGTTCCCGATGTTCGCGACCGCAGGCTGGCTGGCTTGGGTCTACATCGGCGTGACCAGTGATGATTTCGGCCTGACGCTTTTGATCGGCCTCGCCATCGTCGCGATGGGCGCATGGATCTACGGGCGATGGTCCACGCCGATACGAGCCAATCGAACCCGATGGATCGCTCGCGTGGCCGCAGTCGTGCTTGTCGTAGGTGCCGTCGGCTACATCCAACGCGGAGCGATGGCTATCGAGCAGCAACGTATTGCGGCGCAAGAGGCCCGCGAATCGGGCGCGTACGTCTACGAATGGCTCGAATATTCGCCCGAGAAAGTCACAGAACTCCGCGAAACGGGTCGGCCCGTCCTGATCGACTTCACCGCGAAATGGTGTGCCACCTG
>JBGCDC010000050.1:0-3426 GCA_045105055.1 Phycisphaeraceae bacterium
TATCCGGTCGCATTTGAATCAATATCATCAATAATGCTAGGGGCATACATTGCCAACTCGATTGGAGCGCCATCGATAACTTCTTTTGTAGCATGAATAAAGCATTTCGGATGCATAAGTTGCTTTCCTCCGCGACCTCCGCGCCTCTGCGGTTAAAAAATGCCTTGAATCAAAGCGTCTTCCGTGTCATGCCGCGTTTGATGTCGCGGTCCATTTCTTTTTTCTTGATGTCGTCGCGTTTGTCGTAGCTGCGTAGGCCTTCGGCGATGGCGATCTCGACCTTGACTCGGCCTTCTTTGAAGTACATCGCGACGGGGATCAGTGTGACGCCCTTGGCGGTTGTTGCGCCGAAGAGTTTTCTGACCTGGGCTTTGTGGACGAGCAGCTTGCGGGCGTTCTTGGGCATGTGTTGCAGCGGGCCGGCCTGGGGGTAGAGGGCGATGTCGACGTTGTGCAGCCAGAGCTCCATGGTGTGCGGGTTGACCGCGGCGTAGCCTTCGGCGATGGAGACGCGCGAGTGCCGAACGCTTTTGACCTCGCTGCCTTGCAAGACGATCCCGCACTCGAGGTGACCCGAGAGATTGTAGTCGCGCTTGGCCCGGCGGTTCTCGATCCGCGGGGCGAGGTTGGTCTTCTTTTTGTTTTTGCCTTTGCCCATGGGTGTGGTCGTTGGTGTTCCGAACGCGTGATTGTATCGGCGCAGGGAATCGGGAGTCGGGAATAGGGAGTAGAAAAGACAGGTTTGCCTTGCCGACTCCCTGTTATTTCCCTACACAGAACGTCGCGAAGACTCGGCCGATGACTTCGTCGGGGGTGAGTCGGCCGCCGAGGGAGGCGAGGGCGTCGAGGGCGGCGCGCATCGAGTCGGCGAGCAGTTCGATGTCGTCGAGGCGATCGGGGTCTGAGGTGCTGAGCTGTTGCTGGGTTAGCTTGAGGGCAGAGACGGCGTCGTTGATCGCTTGTTCATGCCGAGGCTGCAGCGCGAGCAGGTCGGCATGGATGCTCACGGCGTGGCTGGCGAGTTGCTGGGTGATGGCGTGTTTGAGCGCGTCGATGCCTAGGCCCGTGTGGGCGCTCATGCGGATGGCATGAGGCGCAGTTTGAGGTGTCGTAATAGCCCCCGCCGCGAGGTGGGGGTTGGTGTTTTCTTCAGCTTGAACCCCCACCTTGCGGCGGGGGCTATTGTCACTGCTTAGTGTTGGCGTGGCTTTCTCGTCGCACTTCGTCAGTACATCGATCATCGCGGCGGCTGAATCGAGCGCGGTCCAACGCGCATTGTCGGAGATGCGGAGGACGAGGTCGGCTTTGCGGACCGTTTCGTGAACGACCTGTTGAGCGACGTGATCAGGCGCGAGGGCCTGGTCGGTGAGCGCTGCGTCGATGCCTGCCAGGTCGATGAGCATGACCTCGACCGCTCGGCCGTCGGCGTCGGTGAGTTGCATCGGCTCGGCGAGTGCGTCGCGTGTGGTGCCGGGGGTTGCGTCGATGATGGCGCGTTCTCTGCCGAGCAGGCGGTTGAAGAGGGTGCTCTTACCCACGCTGGGCGGGCCGACGAGGACCACGCGGGGGAGTGACTCGATCGCGCCCCATGATCGGCTGCGCGAGAGCAATGCATTTAATTCGCAGGCGAGTTCGGCGATCTTTTTATTCAGCAATCCCGCCGCGATCGGCGTGACGTCTTCCTGGTCGGTGAAGTCGATGCCCGCTTCGACGAGGGCGAGCAGGTTGCCGAGCAGGTCGACGAGCTTCTCCGCGGTTTTGCCGAGTTTGCCCTGGCGGAGCAGCGTGGCGGCGGCGAGTTGGCTATCGCTCACGGCGCTGATGGTCGCGCCGATGCCCTCGGCCTGTGTGAGGTCGAGCTTGCCGGAGGCATAGGCGCGGAAGGTGAACTCGCCGGGCTCGGCGAGGCGAGCGTTGGCGTCGGGCGTGTTGATCGCTTGGTGCAGGACGCGGTCGAGGAGCGCTGCGTTGCCAGGCAGTTGTAGCTCAGCAAGGTCGTCGCCGGTGTAGCTCGCGGGATTTTCAAAACGCAGCAGCAGGGCGGGGAGAGTTGGCTCGCTGAGTCGCACGGGCGTGAGTGTTCTCGGCGGACACGTTGCGTCATCGAGTAAGTGATCGAGCACCATCGAAACGCCCGGCCCACTCATGCGGATCAGCCCACGCATCGAGCGCCCGGGCGGGGAACTCACGGCAACGATCGTGTCGGTGGGTGGCTGCATCGCGGGACCGGTTTGAGTCGTTTACTAAATCCGGGTACCACATAACTTGCGCAAGCTGTGTGTGGTTGGATTACAAGAAAAGAAGCTTCGCACATAGCTGCCCACGGCAGTTATGTGGCACCCGCGGAATCACCCCCGGCCTTATCGCTTGCGCTTCTTGTAAGACTGCGGACCTTTGTTTTGTTCTTGCTGCTTCTTTGACTCGGCCATCTGGGCTTGCTTGGCCTCGGCGATTTTGTTGAGCTTATCCATGAAGCCGCCGGGCTTGTGTTCCTTGGGCTTGAACAGGTCGCCGGACTCTTCGAGTTCCTTGACGTGCTTGCGGACGATGTAGCTGTCGACGATGCCCGCCATAGTGGAAGCGCAGATGTAGAGCGTCAGGCCGGCCGGCGCGGAGTAGAGGAAGAAGGGGAAGAGCAGCGGCATGATCTTCATGATCTTCTGCTGGGTGGCCTGCTGCTCGTTCATCGGCGGTGGCGTGGTGAACTTCATGTTGATGAAGAACGTGATGCCCATGATGATCGGCAGGATGTTGATCGACGAGTAGTCGAGCCGGATGAAGATCAGGTTGAAGACATGCTCGCCGTTATCAGGGAACAGCGGGATGAAGCGGTCCGCGCTAGAGAGGTCGGCGAGGAACGGCCAGCCGCCCATCTCTTGGAACACGCCGTAGAACGCGGGGACGTGTCGCAACTCGATCGCGTAGTACAGCATCGCATAAAGCGCGATCCAGATCGGCATCTGCAGGAACATCGGCAGGCAGCCTAATGCGCCGGACGCGGGGTTGATCCCCTTCTCGCGGAAGAGCTTCATCTGCTCGGCCTGCATGGCTCGCGGATCGTCCGCGAACTTCTTCTTGAGCTTGGCGACTTCCGGTTGGATCGCGGCCATCTGCTTGCCCATTTTCATCATGCCGGTCTGCCCGCGCTTGGTCAGCGGGTGCAGGATGAGGCGGACGACGACGACGAGGATGACGATCGCGACGCCCCAGTCGAAGATGAACGAGTGGAGCAGTTCGAGGAAGCCGAGCAGCAAGTGGGCGAGCCATTGGAAGGTGCAGAAGCCAAAGCACCCGCCGAGCGAGTAGCGGATGGTTTTGTCGTATTGCAGGGCTTGGTAGGGCTGCTTCGCAAAGAGCTCGTCCTCGCGCGGGCCAGCAAAGAGGTCCAGCGAGAGGTCGGCGGGGTTGGACTGCTGACCGGCCTTG
>JBGCDC010000051.1:0-3339 GCA_045105055.1 Phycisphaeraceae bacterium
CCACGTCGTTGTCTTTAATACTGCGCTGCGTCAAACACGCGACCGCGACCTCGAAGGACCTAACGGCAGCAACGGCAGCTGGGCAAAGGGCAACCTTAAGCAGTCACGCGATACCCTCGGCAACATCCTGATCCTTCAGGAAGTCGATCGCAACTTCGCTGGCTATACCGACGCCTCCGAAACCGCGGTCAACCGACCTGACGACGAAGGCCGACGAAGCGGCGGCACCAGCCCCGGCGCTGGCGAGATCACCTTTGATTTCACCAAGCACGTTGATTCCTTCGGCTTCACGCTGATTGATGTCGAAGAGACCGGCGAGTTCAATCGCGAGACAGGCTTCTTCGCTGTGTTCTCAGACGGCACCAATAGCACCAAGGTCTCCTTTGCCGACCTGATCGACAGCAACAGCATCTACTACGACCCGACGATCAAGTTCGGCGATAACTCAGCCAACCGCATTGCTGCACTGACCGCAGCGGAGCTCGGCCTTGAGAAAATCCAAAGCGCGACCATCAACCTCGGTGGCTCCGGCGGCGTGGGTGAGTTCACCGTCACTGGCGTGCCTTCACCAACCGCAGCGATCGCAGGCGTTGCACTGATGGGCGTCCTGCTGGGCCGACGCGGCAACCGCCGACAAGACCGCAGCGAAGCATAAAGCTTCTTACATCGCAATTAGAAACAGTAGCGGCTGCCTTTGATGGGCAGCCGCTATTTTTTTGATGCGGTCAAAGAAATCCGCTCGTAACGATTACACAAGAAGGGAATGAAAAAAGTGAGGCATCTTTATTTCGATCACATCACCGTGTATGCGAGGCTTTGAGCACGTGAAAGTCACGAACGATACGGAGAGAGAAGATGCGAACAAAGAAGATCCTAATGGGAATGAGCACGCTGCTGATCGCAGCGAGCGCCTCGGCCGAGTGGGTTCAAATCCACTTAGACCAATTCAACCACGGCCAAGTCGTCACCGGAACGACCACGGGCCCAACGACTTTCAACGCTGTCAACTTCCACCACGCCGACAGCCAACTGGTCGCTTTTGATACCCGGCAGCGCGATACGCGCGATCCCGATATCGAAGGTCCAAACGAGCATGACGGCCGATGGACAAAGGGAAATCTCGCGACCGACGAAGTCGTCGGCACGGTCCTCATCCTTCAAGCGATCGATGATTCATTCGCTGGCTATACCGATGCAAGCCAAACAACCGTCGCTCAGCCCGATGACGAAGAACGCAGCGCCTATGGAAGCCGCCCGGGCGCCGGCGAAGTCACACTCGAACTTGATCAAACCGTTTTTGCCTTCCGATTTACGATGCTCGATGTCGAGCCGACGGGCGCGTTTGAAGACCGCTCCGCGTCGTACGTCGTTTATGGCCATGGCAAAGACAGTGTGAAGATCACCTTCGCCGACCTGATCGACCCAAGCAGTGAGTTCTACGACCCGACCATCCGCTTCGGCGATGGCTCTGCGAACCGTTTCCCGATTGTCACCGCAGATCAGCTCGGGCTGCCCGGGATCGATCGCGTCGTCATCAACCTCGGCGGCTCCGGCGCGATCGGCGGACTGGGCTATATCGAAGAACAACCCAACGACATCGGCTTTACACAAGAATTCGCGGCGTTCGATGGGCTTGGCTCGACTCCGTTCGATTCGTTCTGGCTCGGTGACGGCCAAGGCCAACCGTACACCTACGGCTCACCGGGCGGCGGTTCGGGCGGCTCCCCGCCTGGGACGCCACCCAAGCCGCGCGATCCACGTGACCCGCCACAGCCACCGACCGCCGTGCCGACACCCGGCGCGGGCCTCGCGGGCACCTTACTGATCAGCCTGCTCGCCGCCAAGCGACCACGAAGAAAAACGCTGTCGAAACCGATTTAGTGCTCTTGCCTTTCATCGCCCTGCATCGCAAACATAAAGCGTAAGCGTGACTGCGTGATCAAAGCACAAGTTGGTACGCGATGACGTCGTGGCGTTTACCGAATTTCTCGCCAAGCTTTTGAAACGTGCCGACCTTGGTGAAGCCGAGGCGAGCGTGTAGTTTTTCGCTGATGGTATTACCCCCGGTGACGCGCGAGACAACGCTGTGCAGACCTGCCGATCGGCCAGCCTCGATCACCGCTTCACTCAGTTGCAGGCCGACGCCTTGTCCGCGCGCATCGGCCGAGAGATAGACCGACCACTCGGCGACGCCGTCGTACCCGCACTTGTCGTCATAAGGCCCAAGCAACGTAAAACCAACCACCCCCCCACTGTCATCCGTCGCAACGAGTACGGGGAAATGTGCGGGGCGATCCGCTAGTCGATCGCGCCAAAGCGACACGGGCTTAGGCTGATGCCAAAGGATCGCGGTGGTGTTCTTAATCGCTTCGTTATAGATCGCGGAGATAGCGTCGGCGTCAGCGGTCGTGGCGGGTCGGATATGCATAGTGAGAGTTGAGAGGGAGAATTGGATTGATGTTTAGCGGGCAACGCGCAGCCTCCCATGGGCATAGCCGCGGCGAGTCAAACGGGAAGCTGTGCGTCGCCCGCTAAATATGCAATCGTCGCATTTTACCGTAGACACAAAAAAGGGAGAGGGCCGAGCGTGCGGCTCGATCCTCTCCCTCTGGACTCTCCCTATTAATTTTCACTCACTTAGCGCACACCCATGATGATCTCGAGTGTGAGTTGGTCGAGCGTTTCGTAAGGCAGTGGACGCTTGGCCAGTTCGACGCGGTCTAGGTCGGCCGCGAGCAGTGCCTTGGCGTTGGCCTTGGTGAATTTGGTCACGGCCTTGGCTGCGGCGGCCTTCTCGCCACGGTTGATCTTCTTGATGATGCCTTGGATCTTGCGATCCTTGTTGAACTTCTCGACCTTCGATTCGAGGATCTTCCATGTTCGCATCGAGCCAGCGGCGAAGGCCTTGACCTCGCTGTAGTCCGCTTGGCGGAACGCGTGGCTGTCGAAGTGCTTCATGCCCTTGTACTTGTAATCGATCAGCAGCTTGGCCAAGAAGAAGTTCGACTTGTAGTTGACGCTGCCAAAGCGGAAGTCCTGGTCGTATCGGCCCATCTCTTGGTCGTTGAGGTCGATGTGGAAGAGCTTGCCTGCTTCGAGCGCCTGGGCAACGTGGTGGACGAAGTTAAGCCCGGCCATGGTTTCGTGGGCGAACTCGGGGTTCACGCCGCACATCTCGGGGTGGTCGAGCGTCGGGATAAAGCCGAGGTAGTTGCCGGTGGTGGCCATGTACATGTGGCCGCGGGGCTCGTTGGGTTTAGCTTCAAACGCAAACTTGTAGCCCATCTTTTCGCTGATCGAGTACTTGCACAAGAAGTTGATGCACTCGCGGAAACGCTT
>JBGCDC010000052.1:0-4742 GCA_045105055.1 Phycisphaeraceae bacterium
AGGCGGGTGTTAACTGCATCAGGCTCCGCCCTCCGCCACTAATTCTAGAAGCCCGAGCTCGGGAATTGTCACTCGAACTAATTCGACCAACTCGGGAAGGTGCTCAGCCAACATAGCGATCGCCGACAGGCCAGCCCGTCGCTCGGGACCTCGGATCGAACGCACAGCCAGAGCCAGGACCGGTAGCAAACGCTCGGCCTTACTCGCGTCTTCAAGGATCGCGCGCGTGATCTGGCGGATCGCATCGGGCTTACGCCGACCGCCACGGTGCACACCAAGAACCACCGAAAGCCAGACATGCGAAAGCTTGTCTGTTTCTGTGCCGGGCATGCGTTTACGCGTCTCAAGTTTTTCCACGACGCCGAGGCGCTGATCGTCGTAAGGCGTCTCGATCAGCCGAGCCCAGAGCCGGGGATCGTTCCAGCCCTGGCTCGCGTCGTCGAGCCATACCATCGCGGCCTCACGTGCCGTGCGCTGCGAGCTATCAAAGAACGCTGACACGAGTTCTAGGTCATAGTCGCTGGGTTCTTGCTGGAGGCCCAGCACCCAAGCCGCTGTATCTCCAGCAACCGCTGCACACTGCATATCTGCCAGCTTGACCAACTCGCGATCGGGATAAGCACGCTCTTCGTGACGCGCTTTGAATAGCTCAAAACCCATCCGTGCCACGGGCACAGGCCGAGAGCAGGCCAGCGTGGTGAGCTGCTCATTGCTCAAACGCTGGGGCGAGACATGCTTCTGCATCGACTCACAAATCAGTGAGAGCACCGCGACATTCGTGCCCTCGAGCAGCTTCAGCCAGACCTCGACACGCAGCGAACCCAGGCCGTCAAGCCGATCAAATGCTTCACCCGCAAAGCCCTGGACCCTCGTATCGGGATGCTCAAAAAGCGGGATCAGTCGCTCGGGCGTCAGCGATGGGATCAGCACATCGTGGTGGGCCTTGATCATCTCCAGCGCCCAAAGGCGGACCAAGCTGCTCCGAGCGTCAACCAGCAAACCCATCAACACATCGAACGCTTCGGTCTGCTGCCAGTGCTCAGGGTGGTAAGGGGCGGGTGTGAGCTCGCTCAGTGATTGCCCGGTTTCGAGGTGGCAGTATGCGTTGGTAAACGTTAGCCCGGGGTGCTGGCCAAAGCATGCATGCATGAGCGCCCAGTTATCGAGGATGTTCTCACCGGCCGTAAAATCGTCGTCCGTATACTGCGTAAGCGCGTGCGCTAATGCGGGCACGTAACGCTCCGGCTGCGAGAAACCCAGCCTGCGGAAATACCGCCAAGCCCGCCTGCGCAGGTAATGACGCGTCGCATAACTAAACAGGCGATTGCCAGGCTTGTTTCGAATCGCACGAACAGGCGCACCGATCATTTCCCCCGTAAACGGATTTCGGACTTGGCGCGTCTTGGCGTCCGCCTCTTGGTGCGTTCGGTTAATGGGCGAATGCAGGGTCTCTTCGATCCACGCCTGTCGGGTCTGCCAGTCGTAACGATGCGACCTGCGACGTGTACGGCGAACTAGACGATCAAATGCCACCATGCACCACGCGACCGCCTCATCGTCCTGCAACTCTTCGTAATGCTTAAATAGCCGCTTGACGACGACTTCATGGCCCGGCGCATTCAATGGACGATCAAAATAAACAGCAACCTGCCCACGCGCCCAATCGCCTGGCGTCTTCTTCCATTTCTCAACAAACGATTCAAGCTTCTTAGGCGAACTGAACCGACGCAACGCATCCACAAACCCGCCATCACGCGCAGCAAACAACTCGTCAAGTTGGATGGTCGACGGTCTAGGATTGGACTCGGACAACAAGAACCCCTGAAAGCAGCCAGAAAGCTCGATGCAACACGTGACTCGCAAGCATACTAAAAACGCTTGTGCTATGCCAACAAAAATACTGACGTTAAATCAGGCGCGGCAGGCTTGGGACGCCGCAGCTCGGCGGCGAGCACTATGGGCCGTTGACGAGCGACTGATCCGCGACGATCTGGATGTCATGCATCGTTTGCTCGCAAAGTGAGCCAGTGTGCTTGTCGGCGATGCGGACCTTCAGGCGGTAGCTGCCTGCGGGGAGTCGGGCGGGCAGATCGATGGGGTAGACGATGAAGAAGTCGCGTCGTTTGTTGCGGGAGACGTCGGTGAGCTGGACCGGACCTTGACGCCAAACGGTGGTCTCGCCGGTGGCGTCGTAGAGCTCGACCGATTGTTCTAGGCGGACTTCGTATCGCCCGTCCTCTAGAGGCTCGTGCTTAAAGTTCTCGAGCTCAACATAAACAAGCACGCGGTTCTTCCGGCCCGCAAGAAAACGCGTCGAGCCAAAGGGCTCGTAGACGCCGTAGCTATCGACGCGTCGGCAAAGCTGGAACTGCTCGATCTGCAACGGCTGAGCACCGAAGACTTCATCAATCTTGCGGATCATTTCTTTACGCGTTAACGAAGCACGCTTATCACCCGCGAGTTCGTCAAAGGCCACCGCAAGCATCTGGTGGAAACGAGCGACTTGCTCACGTGCTTTCGGATCAAGTTGATCGAGTAGACGCGGGTCCATCTGCTTGTGGTCAGATGCAACACTCAGCGCCGCAGCCATCAAGGCCTTGACGCGGTCGGGGTCTTTACTGCTAGCGATCTTTTTGAGCAGCGCATCGAGTAACTCACCTCGTGAGAGCTGGCTCGGGTCGACGACGTTCGTAGTACCTGTCGTTTGCGATTGACTCGCGTTGGCCGTGGGGGAAGTCGTCGGCGTCGCGGTATTGGGCGCGGGTCTTGGCTGTCGCTTATCCGCTTCGATTTGTGTGGCACGCGAAGCGACGGCCTCCATGTACTGATCGCTGAGTTTCTTCTTGAGCTGGTTGTTGTCGATCTCCAGCGTCTGAAGTCGGCCGAGTAGCTCCTGGATCTGCGCCGCCGTCGGCCCGTTATCACGCGATTGACGCGGCTCAGGCTCGGGCTGCTGTGGCGCGCTATGCAGCGGATCGCCTTGCGCTTTAGGCGCAGACTTACAGCCGACGAGCACAACGAGCGTGAGCAAGCATATACAGAGGGAAAATTGTGAGAGAGACGGGCGTCGCATGATGCCTCCTGCATCTGCCGCTTGGGTTAAACCCGTTTGCGGCCGTTCATCCATGAACCATCTCGCCCAACTTGGGCGAAGCGCAGCAATTGCGCGTCTGTTTATCTATCGGCCAGTGTAACGCATAGCGATTCAAGATTTCGCCGAGCCTGACCTAAACCCGATTTTGTTCGTGCATCCGATCGCAAAGAAGCTTGCAAGAGCCCCGTTGCCGTCGCCGCATCGAGCTTACGGACGACATCCATGAACGGACGGACCTGCCCGCCCCACAGCCGCATCGCCTTGCCGATTGATTGGTCGCTTTCGCCCGAGGCCTTCATCGCCCAGGCGACGGACAATTTTCGGCACAGATCAATCACAGCCCAAGTCACTGGTACCGGGTCGTGCCCAGCAAGGTCGATCAGCTCTCTCACCATCTCCAACGGCTGCGCCGCCGAGTGACGAGCCATGCCCGCGAGCAGCGGCTCCTGCATCACCCACGCCTTCGCGTCGCTGGACTGACCGACGGCCGACTCGACAAGTTTCATATCAATCGCGCCCGACTCAGACATGACCGCGAGCTTACCCAGCTCAGCGTCAAGCAACATCAGATGTGGCCCAACACGCTCGACTAACGCCGACGCCGCGTTCTGCTTCAACTCGCTTTCGTGGTGCGACTGCGCCCGCTGCACCAACCAACGCGCCGCATCCGCGGGCTTAGGCGGCTCGCACTTGATGACCGCGCCGACCTTCGCGATCAGCTTGTCGAGGTTGCCCTTGTTCCATGCGGGCGTACGCAAGACAAGCGTCGCGTGATCCACGACCGACTCGGCATAACGCTCGAGCGCCGCACGGTGCGCCTTTACAAACGGCTCCGCCTCATCGATCACGACCAACTTGTACGTGGACATCAACGAGTATCCACGCAGCTCATCAAATACATCCGACAGCGTCGCACTCTTGCCATCAAAGCGGAACACTTCGTAGTCGTCGTGAGCTTGGGTGATCGCGGCCTTGAGCGTGTCCATATACTCCTGCATGACCATCTGCTCGGGCCCATACAGCACAAGAATCCGCGTGTCAGCGGTGACCGTGGATGTCGCTTTGCGTGTTGTCGTTTTCTTTTTAGCCATCGTTTCGTTTTAGCAGCAAGTGAAGGCACTTATCCTAACCGATAGACCAGGCGTTCCAATTCAGGGGCAAGGTATGAACTGCGGCGAGAGCGGACGTGTTCGATTGCTTCTGCTGGAGCGAACTTTTCAAAGACAACCAGATAGGCTGCTGCAGCAGCGACTGAGCGACTACGTCCAGCGTGGCAGTGGATAAGAACAGGAGAGTGCCGCGCTGCCATTTGAATCAATTCACGGGTTAGCAGCTCGAGCGACTGGATTGAATTACCCGGACCGTCTATTAACTCAACTGCATATATTTTTTTGATGCCCGGAACTGAATCCTCTTTACCAACATAACTACCATCAAGGCTCAAGATGGACCGAATGCCCCTATCAAACAAAATTTTTTCATCGTGCGCTTCAACATGATTGCCAATAAATATATTGTCCGTGATCATATCCATGGAATTACCTTCCTTGGCGCCTTGGCGGTTAAATGGTTCGAAACAAACCTACAACAACTTATCGATCATCAGCGTCGCGAGCATCAGCACGGTGAAGAAGCCAACTAGGTCGAC
>JBGCDC010000053.1:0-5008 GCA_045105055.1 Phycisphaeraceae bacterium
AGCACGAAGCGCAAGCGAGTGTCCTGAGCTGACCGTGATTCGTGACACTCGCTAACGCTTCGTGCTCTGACAGTGGCTTGCTCTACAATACGTCTTCGCCTGTGCTCAATTCGTACACGACGGAGACTGCTTTGACTGATCGATTGAAGACGTTAGGGATTACATCGGATGCGGATGCTGCGGCGGTTGATGCGCAGGAACTGAATCGGCTGGTTTGGTTCCGGTTGATTGTGAAGGGCTTGATCGAGCCGGGGGATTGTCCGGATCGTCAGGTGGCGGAGCTGGCCGGGTCGCAACGAGCCGCGATGCGTCGGCAGCGCCGTTTATCCCAAGAGCACCGCAGCCCGATTGATGCACGGATCGAAACGTTTTTGCGTGATCACCTGTCGGATGTCGCGGAGCCGGGCTCGATTAAGTTGCCGGGCACGACGTTTCGTTTAGATCGTTATGGCATCGCACGGAAGCTGTCGTTGCCCGCAAAGGGAGACCGTTTTAAGAACGCTTACGTCGAATCGACGCGCGTCGCTAACGGCGTACTGCACAACCCGCGGCACGACCGGCGCACCACCGCGGGCACGTTCCACGTCGCGGAAGGTGGACTGCCGATCCCGGCGGGTAAGCGTGAGGTGCCTAAAGCTGTGTTCGCAAATATGGTGAAGGCCGCGATGCAGCCGCCAGACGATTTAATGCGGCTGCCGTTTGTCGATGGGGTTGAGGGCGATGGGCGGAGCTGGGTGTCGCTGTTGCTTCGGCCGCTGGTGCAGCCGGGCGTGCCAGGGGTTTGCGATGAGAAGACGATGGAGGTTCGGTTCTTTGTACCGGGCGCGCTGGTGAGCAACCTCGACTTTGTCGAATCGATATTCGGTAACGGCGGCGATGCGGACCTGCCTGCGAATGATGCGGGGCTCGATGTTGATGGCTGGACGGGTCACACGGGCTGCGTGATTCTTGCGCCGCATCTAGAGAGCATGACCAAGAAAGAACTCGGCTTGCCGCACATCAGCGAGGCGACCGATGCGCAGAAGCGTGACGAGATGTGCTGGGAAAACCAAGACGAAAAATACAACAACGGCAGCGCGTTTAAGATCACCTGCCGAACCGAGGACGGCGTGATCGTCACGCTCATCGCGGACAACTACTTCGGCTACTGCAAGAAGGAAGTCAAGACCCAGATCAGCTACGCCGCGAACCTCATGGGCTGGTGCGAAGAAGAACACGCGGGCGGCACGATCGCGTACCCCAGCTACAACCTCGGCCAAGAGTTCAAGGCCAACTCCCGCCACTACAACAACCGCACATTCGAAAACATCGCGGCAGACTACGGCGACTTCATCGACGTGAAGCCCGGCGGATACGGCGTCGATACAAACTTCCCGCAAGTCGTCTACGTGCCCGGCGACGCGTTCGCTTCGATTAAGACGCAGTCGATTACTTGGGACCGCGATGGGCAGACGCAGTCCATCCCACTGCAGCCGAGTAAGGTTTATGTGACGCCGTCCGGCTACCGCTTCCGTATGGACAAGCACCCTTCCGCGCCCACTTGGCGGCTCGTCGGCACGCTCGGCGAGGGCGCGGTCTGTCACAAGCCCTGCACCGTCTCCGGCGGCGGCAAGAGCGAGATCAGCAAGTCGCTGCTCGACTACATGCTCTACGGCCCGATCTATGTCAACGAGATTGATTTCGATCTCGACCAGTGCGAAGCGATCCTCGGCGCGAGCTACAACAAACGATGGAAGCCTGAAGTTCTTAAGGAACAGAACTATGGCCAGTACCCGAGCCGATCGATCCTTAGCCCGCAGCGCTCGCTCGGCAGTGTGATCAAACTGCTCACCGTGTCCGACGACTACACCGACGAGTACAACCGCTGGCTCGAGTCGATCCCCAACTACATCTTCTCGATCCTCTTCGCGATCAAGCGCCTGCACAAACCTGAATGGGGCATTGAGTGGCGCAGCCACTTCACCGTCGATACGGTCAATGGTTTCCCAGGGCATGAGCTTAAAGTCGACAACCGTAAAGTCGTTGGCTCGTACCTCCGCGTTGGCTTCGATACTGATGGCGCATGGCGGACGTTCAAACTCCGTCAAGACTTTATGCCCAGTGAAAAGATGTCTACTGAAGATGACATCAGCGCTTCGATCACCGTGTCAGCCAAGGGCATCGAAGGCCTGAACCCGAAATTCAATCCGACGAGCGTGAAGTTTGTGAAGAACTGCGAGTACCGCTTCTTCCAACGCCCGGACGAGGCGATCCATCGCGGCTTCGACGAGAACACCGAACGCGACCTCGGCGGCCGAGACAACTTCCTCTGCAACTTCGAGCCTAAGAGCGCTGCCGATGCGAAGGAGATGGTTGATTCGGTCGTGGACTTTGCGCTTTGGACGGACCCGATCCAAGACATCCTGCGTGAAGCGGCGAGTAAGGACGACGGCTACGTCGTGTCGTCCGCACACCCGCGTATCGTGAATGGCAAGCCGACGAAGAACCCGCGTTACTTGCAGGTTCGTCCGGACCTGACCAACCCGTTGATGCCGTACTTGGGGCAGTTGGGCGTGCAGTTGTTCCGGGCGCTTCCGCCAAAGACGCCTGCGCTGATGCCGATCAACGCGGTGCTGACCGGGCGGCGCAACAATCCGCCGGAGGATGCAGCGGGGATCCGTGGCCTCGCGGTCTACAACCCGATGCACTATCAGCCGTTACCCGAGCTGTTCATGGAGTTCATCAGCTCGCTGACCGGCAAGAGCCCATCGACGACCGGCGCGGGCAGCGAAGGCGCACTAACCAAGCGACCATTCAACGCGCTGCGTCCGACGACCGACCTCAATAACGCGCTAGTGAGCTTTGTACTCACACAGATGGCAGGCTACTCGACGAGCGCGGGCTACGTCGGGCCCAACGTCCGAGTCGATCATGACATCTCGCTGCTGATCCCGGAGATCGTCGCGCGTATGAGCCCACACGAGATCGAGCCGGACTATCTGATTAAGGAAGGCCTGCTCGAGAAGATCGATGACTTCGAGTTCGAGGGTGAGACGATCCTAGCGAGCCGACTGGGCTATCGCATCACCGACAGCTTTGTCTCGCGGTTCTTTGCACGGGTGTTCGATAATCCGACGCGTGTCTTTTCCCCGGACATGCTTCGCCCCGAGGAGCAGTCGCTCGCCGACTATGCCGACGGCATTAAGAACATCACCGAGGCGCAGCAGCGCGTCGCGCAGGAGTACTTCGAGTCTGGATCGGTCGACGCGGCCTGCCCGCCGATCAAATCACTGCTTCATATCATGGCACATGGAGACCACGACGGCCTAACCACCGACTCGCCTGAACTCCGCAAGATGTTCGAGCTCGACACCGTACTCAACAGCGACTGGTATCAGCAACGCCTTGAGATGCAGCAGAAACGCGACATCACCGGTGCCGAAAAACAGATCGCGTACTTGGAATCTGTCTTGAAGAACGGGCAAGCCAGCCCAGAGACAGCCGACCTAGACCTGCCTGCACGTCTGGATAAACTGCGCGTCAGGCTCGCGCAGGTCCAAGACGCGGGCTACGTCTCATCGCTGCAAGGTGCCTTGGGTGCCGACCCGTTGCACTAAAGATCAAAGATATAGCAGGATCAAACAAAGAAGCCCACGCTATCAAAGCGTGGGCTTCAGTTTTGTAGATGGATTTTAGCGTTACTGCAGCTTCGCCTTGAACTTGCTTGGGTCGGCGTCGAATTTGCCTTTACAGCCGCCACAGCAAAAGCCGATCGTCTTGCCTTCAAACGTGCTGACGAAACCGGGCTTGATCGGCACACCGCCGACAGGGCAATTCGCGTTGACTGGCTTTGCGGCCTGCTCGTTGCCAGCCTTGTCATCCTTGGCGGGGTCACCCGGCGTGACGTCGGGTGTAACTGGCGTGAACTGGAACTGGCCATCGTGATCCGAGTAGATCTCAGTATCGGGCAAGGCTTTTCGCAATTTCTCAACGCCCTCGGCAGTCACCTTCGTGCCCGTGAGGTACAACTTCTCAAGCGTGTCATACTTCGTCAGCGCGTCAAGCCCAGCATCGCTAACCTCGGTTCCAAACAAGTTCAACCAAGTGAGCGACGGCAACTCCGGCAACTCGGCCAGCCCCGCGTCAGTAACCACGCTGTCCTTAAGGTTCAGTCGGGTGAGCTTGGGCATGGCGGGGAGTTCTTTTGCCGCGTCGTCGCCGAAGGACGACCCTTCGAAGGTCAGCCAAGCGATGTTGTCCGCGCCGCTTTCGAGCTTGGCGACAGAGGCCGGGTCAAGCTCTTTGAGGTAAGAGAACTTCACCGTGAGCTGATCGGGGTTTTCTTCTTGAGAGAGCGACTGCGCGTTGCCACCGATGGAGGTGATTGCCTTAAGCGCGGCGGGGTCAATGGCGGGCTTGACTGGCTCGGGCTTGACGTCGGTCGTTTCAACACGCGGTGCGACGGCGACGGTCATATCACCATCAATCACGGTGAGCCATTCGCCGAGGATGATGATGTCTTCTTGCGACATCATGCCATACTTTTTGACGTTGGTCGGCATAAACTCGTCGTGCGAAGGCGGGAGGATCACGCGGCGATAAATCTCGCTGAACTCCGCGTCCCCAGGCTCGATGGTGCCGCCAACTGAGCCGCCCTTCATCGCCCACTCGAGCGTATCGAGGCGGAGCTTGCCGTTTTGTTTGGTCGAGTTGTGGCAGGCGGTGCAGTGGTTGTTGAGGACCGGCTGGATCTTCGCGTTCCAGAAGGCGACAGTGCCGTTGGCGAGTTCGACGCCGCCAGGTGTTGGAGGAACAACCACAACGGCTTCTTCGGTAGTGCCTGCGTTGAGTAGATTGATCGCAGTCTTAATACCTTCGGAAGGCGCTACTTCAGTTAAGTAGTCTTGGCCGTGTGTCATGTTGCCGCCGAGGTGGCCGACGAACGGCATCGCGGTCATCACACCGATCAGCGAGACACGTGCAAGACCAAGTGGCAAGCCACCACGGGCGGGCACGGCCGACTCTTTGT
>JBGCDC010000054.1:0-9160 GCA_045105055.1 Phycisphaeraceae bacterium
CAGGCAAACTCCGCGTCGAAGGCAAAGACTACGTCGTCTCAGATGGCGACATCTGCCACTTCCTAACGGGTGCGTGATGGCGAGGCCGAGGGCGAGTCGAGAGCTGAGAGGGTGAATCGCGGCGAGTGATCGCACGTATGTTATCCGCAGCCACCGAGCCACGCCCGGGCGGAAGAGCGCTGACAGATTCATAACTGATTCAGTTGCAAAAGGTCATCAACACGTTCGATGATTCCTCCGCCCGCGTATGACGCGGCGGCTGCGAGGCAATCCATCGTTTCGAAGCAAGGTGGCCAACTGGAGCTTGGCAGCCTTGCTTTGGGGAGGCATGCCTATGGCCTGGGCCAGACACGCTCGCCTTGTGGATTGATGTAGATCAGGTCGCCGTTGAGGGTGACGCGGGCTAGGCCGTTCTCGAAGGGGCGGGCATCGCCTGGGTGGGCGTAGTCGTCGAAGTTGTCGTAGGTCGGCTCAATCGCCCACTTACCATCCGCGTCGATGTAGCCCCACTTGTCGCCTTCGCGAACCGCGGCGAGCCCTTCGGAAAACATGCCCGCCTCGTCGAAGCGTCGGTCGATGATGTCCTCGCCTTTGGGATCGATGTAGCCCCACTTGCCGTTGAGCGCAACGGCGCAGAGCCCTTCGCTGAATCGCCCGACTTCGTGGAACCTCGGCGAGATCACACGCTGATCGTCTTCATTGATAAAGCCCCAGCTGTCTTGCGACTTCACACGCACCGCGGCGAGGCCTTCGCTAAAGTCGTTGGCCATCTCGTAGCGTGCTTCAATGACGACCTTGCCCTGGCGGTTGATAAAGCCCATCGTTCGGCGGGGGTAGTTTTCCTTGATCGCGTTGTCTTCGGCGTCACGGACGAACTCGTCGTTCTCGTCGAGCTTGTTGCGTTCGCGCATCTCGACCAATTGAAACCATGCGTAGCCATCGGAGAAGTCACCCGCGGGGACGCCGGGGTAGTCGCGTAACTCGGGGAAGCGTGGCTCGATGGCCCACTTGCCGGTGGTGTCGATGTAGCCCCACATGCCCTTGTCGTCTCGCACGAGGGCTCGGCCGTCGAAGAAGCCGAACGCCGACTGGTCGCCGCTGTCACGCAGCTCGAAGCGCGGGCTGATCGCCCACTTGCCCGTCTCCTCGAACGTGCTGTCGATGTAGCCCATCGCGCCGTCGGCCTCGGCTAGGCCCCGGCCTTGTCGGTAGTCACCGGCCCAGTCAAAGACCATCGGCGTAACCGCGTTGCCATCGTTGTCGATGAACCCCCACTTGCCCGTCGCTGAGTCCTGCACTGGGAAATACTCCGCAGGGCTAGGCAGGATCGGATCGATCGGCCCGTTGATATAGCGATACATAAACGGTACCGAGACCAGTAACGCCCCGATCGTCGCAAGCACAATAAATGTTTTCCGTCGGTCCATCGCGGCGTCCTTGCCAGTGGGAGATTGATATGAAGTCTATCGGCAGAATAGGGGTAGAGCGAAATGAAAAAGCCGCGATGCTACGCATCGCAGGAAGAGCATGATCGATCTGTCACCCTTTTCCTGCGATGCGTAGCATCGCGGCTATTGTTGTTCGATTCGTGTGGAGCGATGGATCAATCAATCGCGTTTTGCAGAGCGATGACGGCGTATGCCGTGACCAGAGCAGGTTGGCTCTCAAGCCAGCGCGTCTCGGTGTTGGCCCACCAGCCTTCTTCGTGCTGGTGCTTGACGACGGTGGCGATCAGGTCATTGGCCCAGTCGCGTTTCTCGACGGTGGGGTCGCCGCCGTCAACGCCGGGGCGTTGCACTGAGATCGACGTGTTGCCATAGGCATTGAGTGCACGGGCCTTGGTGATGTAGTAGTAGAACAGGCCTTGGAGCTTTTGTTCCTCGGGCATGCCGGGGTTGCGGTTCAGGTCGTAGTTCTTAGAGATCCAGCCCATGGCGGCGACCATGCGTGGGTCGTCGCGGTCGAGGTTGGCGTAGATCATGGACTTGAAGCCCGCGTAGGTGACGCTGCCATAGGTACGCAGGCCGGAGACGGCTCGGCCAGCTTTGGCTTCGTCGATCTGGTCTTGGCTGGCTTTGGACTCGGCTACGCCGATGTGGTCTTTGTTGATCGAGGTGGAGTAGATGAACCCGCCGTCGAGTTCTTCGAATTTGTCGGCGTGCATGTCGTTGCTCTCAACGGCTTGGATGCGGTTGAGGAAGGTCAGGGCCCGCTTGAAGACGGGGTCTTCGCAGTCGACGCCGGTGTCTTTGAGTGCTTGGAGTGCGAGCTGGGTGTTGGAGATGTCGGGGCGTCCACTGCCGCCGTAGCCGAAGCCTCCGAAGTAGGGGTGGCCTTCTTCGATGGTCTTGCCGTCGGGGTCTTTCATACCGGTGAGCCACTGCGTGCCCTTGAGGAACGCTTGTCCGCCTTTGATCGCGGAGGCGGCTTCGGGGTTGCTGCCGCCGATACGTGCGAGAGCGGAGAGGCTCAACGCGGTGTTGTAGCTGGCGAGGATGCCGTCGGGTCCTTTGCGGATCGAGCCGTCGTCTTGGACGTGCTTGAGGATGTAGGCGATGGCCTTAGCGGCGGCGGGGTCGTCTGGGCCGATGTTGGGTTGTTCGAGCAGCGCGGTCAGGGCGAGGCCTGTGACAGCGGGGCCGAGGTCGGGCATCCACGAGCCGTCATCGCCTTGGCTGGCACGCAGGTACGCGATGCCCTTCTCGATCGAGGCGTTGGCCTTCTTCCAGTGCTCGTCGTCCAAGCCCGTTGCGGGCAGACAGACACAGATCAAAAGCAGCAGGGCGACGAGTTGTTGATGCAGTTTCATGGCATTGTCCTAAGTGGTTTCACGTATTCTATGCTTCGGTGCATTGATTGCAGCGGTTTCATCTTTTTCGACAGCGACCAAGGACGGCGATGAAAAAGCATCTCGGATGGATGATCAGGTTGCTTCTCGCGGTGCTGGGCGTGGCGTACATCCTGTATACGCTGAGCTGGAGCGATCGGGTCTGGCTGCCGGAGAGGTACTCACTTACGCCACAAGTACAGGGCGGTGAATCGGGCGAGTATTTCTATGTCCTTGGAACCACTAAGGGCCAGTACAAAATTAGTCCAGAACGCTCTTCAGACAGCCGTTTGTATGAATTTGCTTGGCTCGACAAATCCGAAATAAGTACTGGTGAAAACCAACCCCAATTCAAGCCCTCCTTCATCACGATCCTCAAGCAAGCCGACGGCAAGCTGTTGCTCTTTGGCGGGTTGCTGTTCATCCCGATCGTGCTGCTCTCGACGCTGCGGTGGTACATCCTCATGCGGGCGCGCGGGATCGGCGTCGGGCTAGGTCGAGTCGCTCGGCTGACGCTGGCGGGGTACTTCTTTAACCTCTGTATGCCCGGCACCACCGGCGGCGATGTCATGAAAGCCTTCTACGCGGCCAAGGGAACCGACCAGCGTGCGGATGCGGTGGTGAGTATCGCGATCGATCGGCTCTGTGGCTTGGTAGGCCTCATCCTCATCGTCGGGCTCATCGGCTTGTTCTCGCTCGACGACCCGCTGATCCGCAAACTCACCCTTGCGATGTGGTGTTTGCTTGTGGGATTGATCGTGGGTGCTTGGCTGTACACGAGCCCCGCGATCCGTAGTCGACTCAGGCTTGAAGCGAAGCTCGGCAACCTGCCCGGAGCCGCCATCATCCGCAACCTCGACGCATGGGTCACCGCATACCGCCATCACCTCGGCGCGTTAGCGAGTGCGATCGGGCTGAGCTTAGTTATCCATCTTTGCCTAGCTAGCGCGATGTCGTTGGCAGGTTTTGCGTTGGGCGTGGATCAGCCGTTGCTTTATCTGATGGGGACGATACCGATCGTGTTGCTGTTGTGGTCGCTGCCGGTGTCGGGGCCGTTGGGGCTTGGGCCGTTGGACTATGTCGCGGTGCAGTTGATCGTCGGTACCAGCGTCACGAGCGATCAGCAAGCGTTGATGATGTTCGTCGCGTTCCGGCTATACCTCGTCGCGTTAGGCCTGCTCGGCTCGTTCGCGCTGCTCGGATTAGGCCAGCGTGTAAGCGAGCCTAAGAAGCAAGACCGCGAAAGTTAAAGCTGAACCGACGCGTTGTCCCACGCCTGCTTGGCCGACGCCATCGCATCTAGCGGCGAAGACAACCCACGCAGGTCCAGAACGACCGGGCCGATACGGTGCGGCGCGAGATCGATCGACACCCGATACGTCAACAGCGGCAGGCTGCCCGCCCCGGCGATTTGGCGACCGCCGTCGGCCTGGCCCTTGCTCGCATCGGATAAGCGAGCCACGCGCAGCGATGCCGACATCGATTGTGCGATGGACGCGGGGCTTTGATCACGGATGAGTAGCGCTGCCGGGTCCAGGCCAAGGCCGACGTGTGGCGGGGCGTGGTCTTTTAGCCACTGCGTCAAGTGATCTAAATCTGCTTCGTCGTGGATCGCGAGCGTAACGCCGTGCGCATCGGCGGTGTCCGCAATGACCTGGATCAGCGCGGCATCAGTCTTCGCGATCGGCAGACTTAGGCTCACCGGCACGCGCCCTAAGTCACCCGCCAACGTACACGCCGCAAGCGCCGCTTCGACGGCACGGTCAACATGCTGTGGGTCGTGATAGTGCTCTGCGGGGATCATGAAGTCGATACCCGCGATAGATAGGCCAGAGCGTTTGGCCGTGGCGATGAGGTCCCGCCGGGCGGTCGTGTCGAGCTCGCGTGGGCGGAGCCCGGGCAGTGTCGCATCGAGTTGAACCACACCGAAGCCTTGCTCGCCGACTAGGGCCAGCGCTTTACGCGGCGATTGAATCGTCCCATGAACAAGAGGCCCAAGGGTCGGAGCCAGGCGAAGATCAGAGCCATGCGAGAGAGTAGACATTGACAAAGTGTAGTTCTGTAGGGGATGTGCCGCCTGTAGCGATCGTGCCGGTGAGTTATGCGATGCGGCGATTAAGGGTGCTGCTGCGGATGCCGATAAGTCGGTACACGGAGGACTCGAGTTTGCCTAGTCGGAATCAAGAACATTGGAACGCCATGCTCAATCGGCTGGCCTCACGCGATGGGGCCGTTGAGCTGTCACGCGGGATTAGCAACGAGCGATCGGCGATCATCATGTACCGCGCCAGGGTCTTCAAAGTGCTGCAAGATGGCTGCATCATTGTTGAGATGCCGCGCCAAGCCGTGCACGACAAAGCGTTCCACGTCGGGCAAGATCTCGACCTCACGATTATGGTGAACAATCAGCGGATGGTCGCGACTTGTACGCTGCATGAGTCCTTCTCCTACAGCGTCAACTCCACTTTAAAAGTCACTTGCTACCGACTCAGCCCTGGGCGTCGTCCTGTGCGCGAGCAACGCCGCTCGTTTTTTCGTGTGTCGGTCGCCGCGATGGAGCTTAAGCCGACCAAGCTGAGCTGCGAGGTGGATGAACAGCAACCGTTTGAATACGACGTGAAATTATCTAATATTAGTGCCGGGGGCTTTGGCGTAAGTATTCGTGCGGCTCGCAGTATTTTGAATCAGATCAAGCGCACGCGAGTATTCGACTGCTCCACTTGGCTTAGCGAAGAAGACTTGGTCAGCGTGCCTGTCAAAGTCGTACACATCAACGCGATCGGTGACGACGGGCTCTATCTCGGTTTGCAGTTTGATGTTGAAGACGAACTCGAAGCCAAGCAACTAGAGCAACGCCTTCAGCAGCGATGCACCGAGATCCAGCGCATGCAGTTGCAACGTCGTAGGGCCTAGAGCGTGCAATCATTCAGAGCGAAGGCCAAGCGACTTCTCTGCATACACCGCGATTTCGCGTTGACGTTCGGCCATCTCTGCGGGAATCAGGTCTTCGTCATAAGTTGGGACCATCTGCTTCATACGTGCGTGCCCATCGGGCGTCGCTAATTCATCTGCGAAGCACTGCTTGACGACCTGCAAAATGATGTTGGTTGAAACCGATGCGCCGGGCGAGGCGCCAAGCAGAGCGGAGATTGTTTTTTTCTTGTTCGTCACGACCTCGGTACCGAAGTGGACGATGCCCGCGTCGCCATCTTCTTTCTTGATCGCTTGGACACGGATGCCCGCGTCGATCAATTTCCAGTCTTTCACATCCGCAGCGGGGTAGAAATTCTTTAGCTCACCCATACGCGTGTTCATACTCTGCAGGCCTTGCTGGATGAGATAACGGACCAGCGGGATGTTGTATAGGCCGACCTTGATGAGCGACGCGATGTTATCGAGGCGGATCGACTTGAGCAGGTCGGTCCATCGGCCGGTCTCGTGCAGGAACTTAGTTGTCCACGCGGCGTAAGGTCCAAACAGCAGCGCTCGTTTGCCATCGATCACGCGGATGTCCAAGTGAGGTACGGCCATGGTCGGCGCGGCACCTGGCGACAGGCCGTAGACCTTTGCGCCGTGTTGCTCGTAGATCTCGGGCTTATCACAGATCAGCCACTGCCCGCCGATGGGGAAGCCGCCAAAGCCTTTTGCTTCATCGATGCCGGACTTTTGCAGCAGCGGTAGGCTGCCGCCACCAGCGCCGATAAACACAAACTTCGCGTGGCGAACAAATGTTTTGTTGTCGGCCGTATTCTTGATCGTGACCTTCCAGCCGTCGGCCGTCTCGCTGAGATCGGTGACCTTGTGGTTGGTCTGGGCTGAGCAGCCGTCTTGCTTACCGAGCCACTCGGTGAACTGTCTTGCGATTGAGCCGAAGTTCACGTCCGAGCCTATGTCCATTTTTGTTGCGGCGATCGCTTCGTTCGGGTCGCGGCCATCAAGCAGTAGCGGGGCCCATTGCTTGAGCGTCTCGCGGTCTTCGGTGAAGGACATCGCTTCAAAAAAGTGGTGGGCCTGCATGCCCTTGTATCGAGACTTGAGGAAGTCGACTTGCGGTTGACCGTAGACGAACGCGATGTGCGGGACAGGGTTAATGAAGGTCGTGGCGTCTTCGATGATGCCTTCACGGACGGCATAGCCCCAGAACTGTTTGGAGTGTTCGAATTGGTGGAAGATTTCGATCGCTTTGTGAACATCGACCTCGCCGTCTTCGCCACGGTCTGGCGTGTAGCTCAGCTCGCAGATGCCCGCGTGCCCGGTGCCAGCGTTGTGCCAGCCGTTGGACGCTTCAGGTGAGTACGTCTCGGCCGCTTCGAAGAGTTGCACCTTCATGTCGGGCTTGAGGTTCTTAAGCATCGCGCCGAGCGTCGCGGACATGACGCCGCTACCAATGAGCAGGACATCGGGGTTTTGATCATTCGTACTGGCGTTCAAGATCGGGACTCCGTCGAAGCGGTTCGTTGATTAAGGACCAAGTAGGTTACCAGCGACACTGAGGTAGCGTCGAGGCTTAGCCGCCTGTTGGCGGGATTGATTTGCTTGGCTTGGACTCGACCATGCTGGCTGCGATGCGTAGCGAGAAAAGGTTCTGCGGGTTTCGCGTTCCGCCGCCGTTGTCGGAGACGAGGATGAGTGTGTAGTCCCCGTCGTCGAGCTGCGGGCCGAGCGTGATGCCCTCGAAGTTTGCTAGGCCAGCGTTGAACTCGTAGAGCAGCGTCTTCTCGACAGGGTTGATTTGACGATCTGCGAGTGCGACCAGCTTGCTTGTGTCCGTCGCCTCGGACGCATCGATTAGATAGAGGCGGATGCGGAACGAGGGCAGCACGGCACCACCGAGTTCGCGCTCCATCACGATGAGCTGGCCGCTGGGCAGGGCGACGAGACCGCTAACGCCGCTCTGCGCTCGGCCGATCAGGTTGTCACTGCCGCGGTGCGCATCAACGCGGTAAGCATACTGCCCGTCCGGTTTGAGGTCGTGGCTGAATCGTTGCAGGCGGACCAATGCCCCTGCGTCTTTCGTCGCGCGTGGGCCGTCTTTTTTTAGCGGTTCTTCGTTGGCTGCCCAGATGCTGCCGGTGTGTAGCGACACAGCAAGCGACTCGAAGCCAAGGTTGGAGCGTGCCTGTTTGAAGATGTCGGGTGCCGAGATGGTTTGGATACGTCCGCCACTGGGGAGGTGGTGATACGCAAGTGATTGGTCGGCTTCGTCCACCGTGATCAGCAGGCAGGTACTCGGATCAAAGGCCAAGTCTTCGACATCCTTGCCGCCTTGAAGCACAAGTGTTTGGGTAAGGGATGCACCGAGGATCTTGCCGGACTCAGGATCGATTTTGATCGTTGCGGTGCCGAGCTTGCCGCCTTTGTCGGAGACGAGTGCGAATTGGTCGTCGCCGAGATGCGTGATACCCGAGAGTTCGCGGATTTTTTTTGAGCTGAAGTCGAACTGTCCTTGCCCGGTTTCGCGGATGACATCTAGCTCTGTGGTTGAGGTCTGTGCGCAGGCGATCGAGGCCTGTAACAGCAGGAGGCATGCGAGTAGCGTGATTCGTTTGTAGTGGGTCATCGCCTATTACGCTCCGGGTTGATTATGACACCGATCGAGCGAGAGACAAATGCGAGGGATCAGATCGAGCCGTCCCAATTCGCCGGGCACAGCAGAACGGGGATCTCGGACGAGCGAATAATATTGGTCGGCACGTCGCCAGCGATCAATCGCTTGAGCACGCCCTTGCCAGTCAGCCCGAGAACGATCAGCGAGCAGTTGCGGGCACGCGCGGTGTTGAGGATTGCTTTGGCGGTGTCATCGGAGAAGAGCATGATGCCCTCGGCCTCGACGCCTGCTTGCTTGAGCCGATCGGTGAAGAGTTGGAGCGTCTGCTCGCCACGCTGGGTCGCGTCGGACTCGTGTTCGTCGGTCTCCTGAAGCGTCGCTACGTGCGCAACGAATACCGACGCGTCCAAGCGACGCGCGAGGTCAGCGATAGGCTCGGCCAGCTTGTCACTGGCCCAAGGCGAAGATACGGCTACCAACAATTGGCTCATCGATACAACTCATCCATGCACGGCCGACTTCGGCCAATTAATCAACAACGATTATAACCCGGTATCGCCAACCTGTCCCAAACCACAAAAGAGCATTGACTTACGCAACAACCGTGTCTAGCGTTAGCCCGAATCGATCACCCACCAAAAACCAACCTGGAACACACGCTTGACCCACTCACACCCCAGCCCCGCGACCCTCGGACAACTCCGCGAAACGGGTTATCGCTACCGCCCGGTCAAGCAGGAACTCCGCGAGAACCTCATCGCCCGCCTCAAATCCGGCGAAGGCCT
>JBGCDC010000055.1:0-7050 GCA_045105055.1 Phycisphaeraceae bacterium
CTTCGAGCGAGTGCGACATCGAAGCACGCTCTTCGATACAAACGAGATAGTCCGCGAGGTTCGTCTTGCTGTCGGTGTACAGCACGTTGCCCAGGCGATCGTACGAGGCGTGTCGATTCCAAAACGGTGCGATGCCTTCAGTCGGCGCTCCGGCCGCTTGCATCTGTACGTTGGCGGATGGGCTAAACATCTGCGCTCGTGCGCCTTGCCATTGCAGGAAACTGCTGCGTTGCAAATGTTGAACGACATCATCTACGGGTGGGGCGTACTGACTCTTCGCGTTGTCGTGTGCCGCGGCCTGCTCGGTTTGCAGGACCCAGTTGTATCGGCCGGGGTACCCCGCGCTGAGTTCGTCGCCGCCTTGGCCCGACAAGACGACCGTCAATTGCTCTCGGCACAAGCGACTCAATGTGCGCTGCGAGGTCACCGTAAAGTTGCCAAACGGCTCGTCATAAAAACGCGAGGCATCATCGAGTTCGCTCAGCCAATCCCTCTGGGTTTGTTGGATCGTTTCGCAGTGCCAATCGCAGTTGTACTGATCCGCAACCATCTTGGCGAAAGGCGTTTCGTCATGCGCGGGCGAATCACCGAAGCCGATGGTGAACGCCTTGATCGGTTCGCTCCTGGCCTTGCTCGCCATGGCGGTGATGAGGGACGAGTCGATCCCGCCGGAGAGAAGCGTGCCGATGGGCACATCCGCGATGAGTCGGTCGGCGACAGATTGGCTCAGCAGCTCGTCAAGCGTGTCGAGCACCGTGTCATCATTAAGCGGGCCGATATCTTCTGCGGGTATTGGCGTCGCGTCCCACCAAGGCTTGATCTCGATTTTCCACCGCTTCGCATCAAGTTTGAGTCGATTGCCGGCCGGCAGTTTGTGGATGCCTTGGAAGATCGTGCGTGGCGAGAGGACGTAACCCCGTGTGAAGAACTGCTCGATCGCTGCAGCGTCGAGGTCGCATTTCGCTTGGGTGTAACTCAAGATCGCTTTAAGTTCGCTGGCGAAGATGAGTGCGTCGCCGGTGTCTGTCCAGTACAACGGCTTTTGGCCGAGCCGATCACGCACGAGCAGAAGCGATCGCTCAGCGTGATCATAAAACCCTAATGCGAACATACCGTGCAGTTGATCAAGACCAGCCTCGCCTTGTTTTGCAAGGGTGTGAAACACCAGCTCGGTGTCACAAGTTGTGTTGAAGGTCTCGCCATTCGTCTCGGCCTGCCGCATGAGTTCGCGGTAGTTGTAGACCTCGCCGTTGTAGACGAGGGCTTGCTGCTCATTGTCGGCGACCCATGGTTGTTGGCCGTGCTTGAGGTCAAGGATGGAGAGTCGGCGGTGGGCAAAGCCGACGCCGGGCTGGCGCCAGAGGCCCGCTTCATCGGGGCCGCGGTGCGTGAGCGTGTCGCGCGCGGTTGCTAGGCGTTGCTCATCGATGGGTTGTTGTGCGTCGCGGTAGACGACGCCGAGGATGCCGCACATAGCGATTCCGTTCGCGGGTTGGGGGCAGCGATATCTTGCATGGCACGTTTTGCCAAAAACACTTTACTGCAAATTGTTTCTGATGCGTGAGTCGCACGCTTTATAATCAAGCAGACTCAATTCGCGTTCCATTGTTGATCGCGTCGTTTCATCGTTTATCTGGGTAATGGCAAGTCATGGTAAGTAACCGTATCAGCCGATTGTTGCGGCTCATCAATCTGCTTCAGACGCGCACCGGGTGGAACCCCGCATCGCTCGCAGCGGAACTCGGCGTCTCAAAGCGGACGCTTTTTCGAGATCTAAACACCTTGGAAGAATCGGGTATCCCGTGTCGCGCGGAGGACGGCGGTGATTACAAAATCCATCAAGGGTTTTTCCTCCCGCCGGTCTCGCTCAACGCCTCGGAAGTGCTCGGGCTCATGCAGCTCACGCGATTCATCGGCAACCACCGCGAGCGGCCTTTCCACGCGCATGCGCTTTCTGCGATCTATAAGTTGATCACGCTCGTGCCCGAGCCTTTGCGCACGACCTGTGCCCAGATGCTGTCGAACATCACCATCGAGCCGGACCCAAAGTTAGATACGGACATCGAGTCGCGTTACTTCACGCAGTTGCAGCAGGCGGTCGATCTAGGCCGAGCGTGCCGGGTCGAGTATGCCGCGGTTAACGGCGAGGGGCAGACGAGTTTTGAAATCGAGCCTTACCTCTTGCACCACGTCAACCGCGCATGGTACGTGCTCGGCAAGACGGACCTGCATAACGAAGTACGCATGCTCAAAGTGGTGCGTATCAAGGAACTGACGCTTCTAAACCGTCCGTTCCACAAACCCGCCGCGTATCAGATCAGCAATAAGCTCGGCCAAGCCTGGCGGCTCATGCCCGAAGGTAAGGTCCATACGATCGAATTAGCGTTTACCCCACGGGTCGCGACGAATGTCAGCGAGGTCCGCTGGCACGAAAGCCAGACCGTGACTTGGCAAGAGAACGGCGGCTGCGTCATCAAGTTCGAGGTCGATGGCTTAAACGAAATCGCGTGGTGGGTCTGCGGCTATGCGGATCAAGTCGAAGTGAAAAAGCCAAAGAAGCTACGAGAGATCGTGGCCAGGATGCACCAGAGCGCAGCGGCGTTGTACGAAAAACGCTGAAGTCAGTGACCGTCTTGCGTCGTAAGAAACGCATGTGGTAGTTGGTCGGCTAATTCGATTGCACGGATGCCGCGGTTACCGTGTTGGCTAGCCCATTGGTCGGCGGCTTGGCCGTGGAGGTTTGCGGCGAGTTGGGCTGCGTCGAATAGCCCCATGCCTTGGGCGAGGAGCGATGCGGTCAGGCCGGTCAGGACGTCGCCCGAGCCGGCGGTCGCGAGGGTAGGGTTGCCAGTTGGATTGATGGCGTATTGCTGGCCGTCGCTGATGATGCTGTGCTGACCCTTGAGGATCACGACGGCGTTGAGTTTGTTTGCGAGTTGTCCAGCCGCATCAACGCGCTGATCGGGATCAGTCGGGTCGGCATCGATCTGCACTGCATTGGAGAGGCGTCGGTACTCGCCGGGATGTGGGGTGAGGATAAGCGGGGCGGTGATATTGAGTTCGGTCTGATTTACAAGTGATTTTGCGAGGTGATTTAGCCCGTCGGCGTCGAGCACGATCGTACGTTGCTCGGCGAGTAGGGCTTTGATTAGTTCGCTGTGCACGTCGTTTTGTGCAAGCCCCGGGCCGACCGCGAGGACGGCCGTTTGTGATGGGTCGGCTTGATCGAGTTGTGAGATCACATCCTTTGGCGCGTCACTTAAGGCGATACCTGTCGCGCTGGGTTCGATGGTGAGAACGTGTGGCAAGATGCTTGGCGGACAAGCGATCTTCACTAAGCCAACGCCACTGCGCAGCGCGGCACGGGCGCAGAGAGCGGGTGCCCCGAGCATCGTGTCGCAGCCGCCGATGATGATGACCGTGCCGAAGGTGCCCTTGTGTGCGCTGGCGGGTCGCGCGGGCGGTGAGGGGATGTCGTTGACCTGTTTCATCGCTGAGTGAGTTGGTTGATGCGTGATGCGGCGAGGCCCGCACCGAAGCCGTTGTCGATGTTGACGACGGTGACGCCGGATGCGCAAGAGTTGAGCATGCCGAGGAGCGCCGCGACTCCGCCGAAGGCCGCGCCGTAACCCACGCTTGTTGGTACGGCGATCACGGGTTTGTCGACGAGCCCGCCGACGACGCTAGGCAACGCGCCTTCCATGCCCGCGATGACGACGACGACGTTGCCCGCGCGGATCGCTTCGGCTTTGTTGATGATGCGATGCAGGCCCGCGACGCCGACATCGTTGATCGGATCGACGGGCTGGCCCATGGCCTTGCATGTCATGATGCACTCTTCGGCAACCGGTAAGTCACTGGTGCCAGCGGTGACGATGGGGATCGCGATCGCGTCTTGATGATGCGCGGGGGCTTGGCCGAGTAGTACGGTTCCGCTGAGTTTGCCGACTTCGATAAGTGTTGGCGAGGCGGTGTAGGTCGACTCTAATGCGGCGGTTTGATCAGGCGTGGTGCGTGTGACGAGCACGCTGTCGTGTTGCTCGAGTAAGGCTTGGCTAATCGCGACGACCTGATCGGCGGTCTTGCCGGCGGCGTAGATCACTTCGCTTGATCCGCATCGCGATGCACGGTGGTGATCGAGTGTGGCAAAGCCCAACGGCTCGGCCTGCATGGCTTGGAGTTGCTGCTGCGCCTCTTCGACCGATCGCTTACCTACTGCGACCTGCTCAAGTAAAGATTTGATGGATGTGTTTGCGTTCACCGAAATAGTTTAACGCGATTCGATGGTCAGCCAACGCTGGCTCAACAGTCAGGGCGTTTCTTGGTCGGCATAGCTCCACCCGCAAGACGAGCACGTATCGATTTCCTCAGGCATCGATTCGCCACAGTTCAGGCAGGCGTCCTCATCATGGATCGGCTTGCCCTCATTGAACATGGCTACGATTTTCTCGCGGATCGATGCGATCAGCTCGATTGCCTGCTCCCTGTCCTCGATAGGGACCTGGACTTTGATATTTCCTACCGCGCCAGCGAGCAGTGGGTCGGCCCATACGATGTTGCGATTGTGCAGGTACACCGGGATGCCCGCCTCTTCCAAGCGGATCTGTGCGAGCTCCGCGTGCAAGATATTGTCGAATTGCTCGATCGTGACATAGCCTGCGCTCATCGAAAATACCTTTTGGTACTGCCGCCTGTGGATCAAGGGGCTAGTCGTACCCCTCTCGCCATTTAGCGACATCGATGCCGATCAACGATGCTGTTTGGCCAGCATGCTTTGTCGAATCGATCCATTCTGGTCACTCGTAGCATGGGATCTTAGAACTCGTAGCTAAGCATGCCAGCGATGACGGTGCCTGTGGAGCTGTCGGAGAACTGCTGGTCGATATCGAAGTGCATATCCCAGTTGTCATTGATCTCGACGGATAGGCCGACGCCGATTTGGCCGAAGACATCGTCTTGATCCGCACCAACGATCTCGAAGTTGCTGCCCGGCGTGTTCACGAAGGATGCGCTGAGGGCACTGTCGGTGTTGGCTAATGCGAAGCTGACCAATGCGTTGCCGCGTAGGGTTGCTTCGCTTTGGTTGAAGATCATGTACTGGTGTTCAACGCGGAGGCCGCCGGCGATTCGGCTGCTGTCGAAGTCTTCTGAGTTGACGTTTAGACCAGCTGTGCCAGCACCGGTTTCGCTGTAGCCGTCTTGCGACGAGATGCTGTAGTCCAAGCGGACAAAAGGCTCAAGTGTCGTGACGGTGGGGTGGCCGCCGGGGTCGACGGGGATTCGCTCGAAGTTGAATGCCTTGCTGATCTCGCCAGCGAAGGAGACGGAGTAGCTATCAAAATCGGCTTGTGCTCGTGTGGGGGTAGCACCGATCAGGATGGTGCGCTGCGAATCGTGGCTGTGGTAACCGAGTGCACCGAGAACGGAGAACTTGAAGCCGCCGCCAAGGGGTTGGCTTGCGTAGCCGGCGAGGTAGATCGATTGGATGTCGATTTCGCCGGTGTTGCTGTTGAGGTCGAATTCAGTCTGCTCGATACCCAGCGATAGGCCATAGCGAGCGTCGGATTCATCTGCTGTGAGATCTAAGCCTGCCAACAGCCCGTATCGGGTGTAGTCCAAGCCTGCTGCGCCGTCGCCTTGATCGCCGAAGCCGCCGTAGATGCTCGCCCATGGGGTGAAGTCCAGTTCGGTGTCGTCGCCGACTTCTTCGGGTGCGTCTTGTGCGAAGCTTAGGAGGGTGATGTGGTCGGTGTCATCAAACTCTAGGGGGCCTGCAGAAGGTCCGAACGCGCCGAGTGGTCGGCTGGTGCCGGGTCGGACGCCGACGACTTGGTCGAGCAGGCGGTGGCTTTGCCCGATGGCGTTGGCAGCGGCTTGTGTGCTCGCGGTTGCAGCGGCGCCGCCTGCGAGTTGATCGAGCGTAGCCAGTGCGCCGCTTTCACTACTGGCGAGGATGCGGGAGAGCGCGTCATCGAGTTCGCCGGTTGGTCCGACACTGTCGAGGATGTTCGCGATGCTGGTTTGGTTCGCGGTTTGCGTGATGTCGTTGAGTGCTGTGGCGTTGCGAGCGAGAGAGACCCGCACGTTGCCTCCGACGTTGTTCGCCGTGAGGTCGAGGAACACAAACTCGTCGGTGACCGTTGCGAAGTTGCCCGTGATTGAGCCAGCGGTCAGGACATCGTACGTCGCGCTGATATCGAAGTTCGCTGGGTCTGCGGGTGTGGCGATGTTGAGGGTGCCATCGAGGTTCGCGGCGCCCGTGATGACAAGCCCGCCGGCGTTACCGAGTTGGATGTTGAGGGTGCCGGTTGAGCCTTGGGTATAGTCGCCGTTGACGGTGAGCGTATCGCCTAGGCCTGGGCCGACGAAGGTGATGGTGCCGTTGTTGGTGAGGTTGTCGCCGATGGTGCCTGTGCCGAAGAGCGTGCCGCCGCTGTTGACGGTGACGTCTGCGTTGGCGTCGGTGATGGTGCTTTCGAGGTTGAAGATGCCGCCGCTGTTAACGGTGACGCCGGAGGTGGCGAGGTCGCCAAGTGCGATGAGTGTTCCGCTGTTGACGGTTGTCGCGCCGGTGTAGGTTTGCGCGCCGGACAGGGTCAGCGTTCCGGTGCCTGCTTTGGTGAGGCCGCCGGTTTCGCTAATGGTGCCGCCGAAGGTGAAGTTGACTGCGTTGCCGACGGTGAGCGTGGCTGAGCCGAGCGTGATGGAACCGGGGCCGGAGATGGTGCCGAGGGTTTCGTCGTTGTCGTTGAGGTCGAGTGTTGCACCGGTCGCGATGGTGACTGCTGCGTCGTTTTGGAGGTCGCCATCGAGGGTGAGTGTGCCTTCACTGATGGTGGTTGCGCCGCTGTAGGTGTTGACACCCGAGAGGGTGAGGTTGCCCGTGCCGACTTTGGTGACGCTGCCCATCAAACCGATGATGTTGCCAGAGAAGACGGTGTCGTTGGCGTCACCAACGGTCATAGCGGCGTTGATGATGTCGATGGTGCCGCCGCCTGCGATGGAGGCGATGGTCTGGGGTCGGGTGCTGAAGTTCAGCAGGCCGCCAGT
>JBGCDC010000056.1:0-27805 GCA_045105055.1 Phycisphaeraceae bacterium
TTTTTTTTTTTTTTTTGGCGACCGATCATGGCCAGTGTGACCAATTTACACCCGCATACGACACCCGAAGGCGGGGGGCTGTACCTCGGCCCGGTGCCTGAGGATCGGCGTCGCTCGGCGTTGGCGCTGCTCTTGATCGGCCGTCCAAGGGAGCAAGACCCCGCAGTCGAACACTTCGAACGCTTCGCGGAAGAGCAAGGGCTGGATTTAAGTGCCCTGTGGGTCGCTGCGGAGGGCGGGGCGAACGGGCGGATGCTCGGGAGCGTGCTCTTGGTGCCGAACCACGGGTCGACAGCGATGCTGTTTGTAGGCCAAGCGATGGGCTGGTCGGACACGTCTGCGGTGGTGGGATTGATTAAGGCGCTGTGCGATGGGCCTGGCGGGACGGGCGTGAGCGTGATCCAGTCGCTGATCGATCCGGGTCAGGTGGTGGAGGGCCAGGTGCTCGAGCGAGCGGGCCTAAGTCGGCTTGCGAAATTGATTTACATGCAGCGCGTGATTGAGCCGGGCGAGCACCGCGTGGCGAAGCCGACGCAGCTTGGCGGGTGTGATCGGCCGAGGATCGTGACGTACAGCGAGGCGACACACGCTGACTTCGCCCGCGCGATCGAGGCGAGCTACATCGACACGCTCGATTGTCCGGGGCTGGTCGGCATGAGGCAGATCGATCAGATCATCGCAGGGCATAAAGGCACCGGGCAATTCGATCCGAACGACTGGTTGGCGTACTTCGACGAAGCGGGCGAGCCGATCGCGGTGCTGCTGCTCGCGGAAGTGGCGCAAGGCAGCGGCATGGAACTGGTGTACCTCGGCGTTGCGAAGCCTTATCGCGGCAAAGGGATCGGCAACCTATTGATGCGCTATGCGGTGTCAGAATCGGCGCGCGTCCGTGGTACGCGTCTGTACCTCGCGGTGGATGATCGCAACGACCCTGCGGTGCGTTTGTACACCGGCATGGGCTTCCGCGCATCGACGCGAAAGATCGCTTACGTCATTCAACGTTAAGCAACTGCATCAACACTTCACTATCGTCCGCTACCTGTTGTGCTTTACGAGGTGTCGTTGCACAAGGCTCACGCGGTTGCGCTACTGCTTAATGGTTTGCACGTTTTGCAGTGGCGAAAAAGTGAAAAGATTCACCTTATTTGTCAAAGAAAAAACCTGCACCCCTGTTTTCCACAAGCATCGAACGTGCGCGAAGTGGATAAAGTTTTTTTTAATGCGTTGGCGATATCGCTAGCCGTGTTTTCTACGTGTCAAGCACCCGCGCGACACAAAAGCGCACTTGAATCTCGCGCAACATTCTCTATCTTCTTACGTGTTGGCTAAGGACAGCCAGCACACCTCTAAGTCGAGCGGGCACCGAAGTGACTTGCCCCTTCTCATCGACTGACTCGAGGTCAACCGGACGGATCCACCAGACGTACCGGCAAGGGCGATCAGGCTCTGCCCCACAACCTTACCACCCTTGGCGTTAGCCAACGTACCGACCTAAAGGAGTGCTCGTGACTACGATCACCCACGCTATCGATATCGATTCTCGGATCACCGATGTGCTGCGCGACAGCCTTGGTCAGCAAAAATTTGCGATGTGGTTTGAAGGCAGCACGCCGCTGGCTTATGACCGCCCCGCGAACACCCTCCGCGTGAACGTGCCCAACCAGTTCACACTCAATTGGATCGAGCGCCACTTCGCCGAGCACCTGCGCACTGCGGCAAAGGTCGCGACGGGTATGGACGTCGAGCTCGCGCTGTGCGTGAAAGATGAGCCCAAACCGATGGCAGCAACCTTGCCGCCCCACGCCAGCACCCGCGTTGATCGCCCGCTGGTGGAGATGCCTGTCGCCTCCGCGCCCCAGGCCCCGACCTTTAAGCCGCGTGTGCCCAACACCTTCAAGCACCACCTCGACCAGTTCGTCACCGGCCCGTCGAACCAGCTCGCCTACGCCGCCGCCCAACGTGCCGCCGACCTCGCCGACCCGACCGCCAGCCACCCGCTCTTCCTGCATGGCTCATGCGGCATCGGCAAGACCCACCTGCTCCAAGGCATCTGTGCCCAGGCACGCCAAGCCAACCCCGATGCCAAGGTCATCTATATGACCGCCGAGCAGTTCACCAACGACTTCATCGCCGCGGTCCGTGCGAACAAGCTCGAGTCCTTCCGCCGTCGGATCCGTCGGCTCGACCTCCTAGCGATTGACGATGTCCACTTCTTTGCCTGCAAAGAGAAAACGCAGATCGAGTTCCTCTGCTGCTTTGAGGAAAACGACCTGGCTGGTGCCCGCGTGATCCTCGCTAGCGACACGCACCCCAAGCGTATTAGTAGCTTCTCTGAGGCATTGATCTCGCGTTGCGTGCGTGGCTTGGTGGTTGAGATGAAGGAGCCGGACACCGACACTCGCCGCGCGGTGCTGACCGAGCTGGCGCGCCGCCGTGGCTTGCTGATGCAGCCAGCGGTGCTCGACCTGCTTTGCCAAAGATACGAAGGATCGGTCCGCGAGATCGAAGGCACGCTCGCGCAGCTCCACGCGCTGGCGTCGCTAATGCAGCGCGACAAGCCGACTCGGCACGGCACACCACTGGTCATCGGCCGAGAGCTCGTCGAACAGCTCCCCGACTTCGGCACGCCCATCGTCCGCAAGCCCGTCCGCTTTAGTGCGATCATGAAAACCGTATGCAACCGGCTCGGCGTCGAGGCGAGTCAGTTGGCGGGCTCATCCCGGCACAAGTTCCTCGTGCTCGCTCGCTCGTTGTCGGTCTACCTCGCCCGCGAGTTGACCACGATGAGCTACCCCGAGATCGCGCATGCGATGGGGCGTAAGAACCACTCGACCGTGATCACCGCGGACCAGCGTCTGCGTCGTCAGATCACCGCGGACGAGCCGATCATGCTCCCCGCTGGCGAAGGCACGGTAACCCCAGCCGAACTCGCCGCATCGCTATCGCGCGAAGTGCAACGCCTACAAGCGTAGACGGGACTGTGGTGATGAGGCTTAGCCCGCTTCAGCCTGCGGGTTGGATGGTTTACCTTTTACACTTGTAAACAAGCTCAATCCCGCGCTAGTGAAACACAACCGTCGGTTGAAAGAGAAATGTACACGCGGAGCTGAGGTCGCCTTGCAGCCTGAGTCGAGCGCGCTGCACTACGGCGTTGGCGATCTCTTGCCAAGGCAGTGCGATCGTGGTTAGGCCAAGCGGTGCGGCGATCGGCGCATCGTCGTAACCCACCATCACAGGCGTCGATTTTTCGGCATCGCGATAGGCGAGCTTCGTGCCTTGCGCGAGCCGGTCGTTGGCGGCGAAGACGCCCGTGAGGTCTGCACTAATGAGCTTGGCTGCCGCGCGTCGCCCCGCATCTCGGTGCCAGTTATCAGCATGAATGATCAGCGCATCTTGAACGCGCGATCGAAAGCCCGCGATCCGTTCATCGCTTCGCCGATCTGCCTTGGGTCCCGCCAAGATGCCCAAGCGATAGGGCGTAGCGCTGGCTTGCAGAAGCGTGTCTGCAGCGAGTGCGCCGCCTGCAAAGTCATCGGTACAGATGCTATCGAGCAGCGAGCTGCCCCAGCTCGGCTTGGGCCGTTCGTTGACGAGGATGCCCGGCCGTTGGTCCTCGACGCATTGATCAATCGCCTGTGCACATTCCCAAATCACCGGCAGCGCGCCGGGTACGATCGCTTCGCCATGGGTTGATGTGCTGCACGCGATGTCGGCTTCGCTTAGCGCCTGCAGAAGGTAGCTGCGCAGCTTGCCGCCAAAGCCTTGGGGGTTCTCCGCCCGCGGGTGCATGAGGAGTTGGACGCGCGTCGGCCGAGGGCTATTGCCCGCGATGAAGCTGCCGCTGCGGGGTCGCCGTTCGATCAGGCCCTGCTCGGATAGCTCAGCCAATACACGGGGCGCGGTCTGGTAGCTCACGCTGTATTGGTCGGCGACCTGCCGAGCGGTCAAAAACCGATCCCCGGGGCGGTACAAGCGGTTGGACAGCCTCGCTAATAGGTCTTCATACACGCTCTGAATGCGTTTAGAGCGGAAAGGCATAGTCAAAACATATCAGAATATCGCTTGATATGAAGTCAGTGATCTGATCCGTGATACGATTGAAGCATGGCTGAACCAGCGAAACCCATGCATAAAAAAGCCTTCGTCGTGGTCGGCGGGACGACGGGCCTAGGCCTGTCTGGCGCCAACGCGATCCTGCGTGCGGGGGGCTCGGTCGTTGTAACCGGGCGAACCGAAGCATCTGGCAAGTCGGCTGAGCAACAACTCAGCTCGGTCGGCAATGCGGCGGTGCTGATCGGCGACGCGCAGGATGCCAGCAGCACTCGGCAAGCCATCGATTTATGCGTCGAGCGCTTCGGCCGATTCGATGGGCTCTACCACGTCGCGGGCGGCAGCGGCCGACGGATGGGTGACGGCCCGCTCCATGAAGTCACCGACGAAGGTATCGACGCGACGCTATCGCTCAACCTCGCGTCCATGATCAAGAGCAATCGTGAAGCGGTGCAGGCCTGGCTTGAAGGGCGGGCCGGCACTACTTCACAAGGCGTCGTGCTGAATATGGGCAGCGTACTAGGGTGGTCGCCTTCGCCAAACTTTTTTGCGACGCATGTCTACGCCTCCGCCAAGAGCGCGATCATCGGGTTTAGTAAAAGCTGTGCGGCGTACTACGCCTCGCATGGATTGCGATTTAACGTGATCGCGCCCGCACTCGTTGAAACGCCGATGGCACAGCGCGCCGCAACCAACGAAGGCATCATGTCGTTCATCAAGACGAAGCAACCCTTAGACGGCGGACGAATCGGTCAGCCCGAAGACCTTGACGACGCGGTGGTGTACCTGCTCTCAGACCAATCGCGTTATGTCACCGGGCAAGTGCTCGCGGTCGATGGCGGCTGGGCCGTCAGCGAAGGCCAAATCGGAAGCGGATCGTAAGCATGCCCGACGCAACCCCTATCGCGGTCGGCATCGATATCGGCGGGACGCGCGTGAAGTCCGTCTTAATGAATCACGCAGGCGTGGCACTACGCCAAGATGAGCGGGATAGTGTTGAAGGTGCACAAGCGTTGATCGACTTAGTCGAGTCGATACGCGCATCGCTCGGCGCAGGCGCGGGGCTGCCGATCGGCATCTCTTGTCCCGGCTTGGCGCAGCGGGATCACCGAGCTATTGCGTCCATGCCCGGACGCATGGCTGGTTTAGAAGGGCTTGTCTTTGGCGAGGCGCTGGGCCAAGAGGTCGTCGTACTCAACGATGCACACGCCGCGACGATTGGTGAAGCGGTCTTAGGTGCGGCGGCGGGGCGGCAAAACGTCGTGATGCTTACACTCGGCACGGGCGTCGGCGGCGGGGTGATGATCAACGGCCGACTGTACACCGGCGCGAATGGCCGGGCCGGTCACTTCGGACATATGACCATCGATGCGGCGGGTCCGCCCGACATCTGCAACACACCTGGCTCAATCGAAGACGCCATCGGCAACCACAATATTTCTAAGCGCAGCAACGGCAGTTTCACCAGCACACGCGATTTGCTCGACGCGGTGAACAAAAAAGATCCCGTAGCGATCGATGTTTGGCATGCTTCCATCAATCGACTAGCCGCGGCGGTGGCTTCGCTCATCAATGCCTTCGACCCCGAGGCCATCGTGATTGGCGGCGGGATCGCTGCAGCGGGACCGGACTTATTTGAACCGCTTGGACAAGCGATGGACCGGATGGAATGGCGTCCGCTGGGCGAGGCCGTGCCGATCTTGCCCGCAACATTAGGGATTCAAGCCGGGGCCTTAGGCGCCGCACTTTTTGCAAACCGACCGGAGCTTCGACCATGACCGCGACGACGCCTACTACCGAGCCCGCGTTGGCTTATCTACAGAAAGCGCAAGGCGTCCACGACCGTGTCGCCGAGCAGATCGAACTGATGCAGCAGGCCGCTGATTTATTTGCGGCGACGATCCTGACGGGTCGCATGGTGCACGTGTTTGGCAGCGGGCACAGCCGAATCATGGTCGAAGAGATGTGGCCGCGCTATGGCTCGTTCCCCGGCTTCCACCCGATGGTCGAGCTGTCACTGAGCTTCCACCACCCCGTCGTCGGCAGCAACGGCCAGCGTCAAGCGATGTTCCTCGAAAACGTCGAAGGCTTCGCCGAACGCATCTTGCGTAACTACGACTTTGCGACAACAGATTCGGCACTCGTCGTCAGTTCGAGCGGGTGCAACATCGTGCCGATCGAGATCGCGGAAGGCTTTCAAAAGCGTGGTATCCAAGTCGTCGCGCTAATTAGTAAAGAGCACAGCGAAGCGAGTACCAGCAAGCGAGCCGACGGTAAGAAGCTTCAAGACTTTGCCGACATCGTGCTGGACACCGGCGCGCCAGTCGGCGATGCCATGGTCAAACTCGACGGCCTAGAGCAACCCGTCGCGCCGGGTAGCACCGTGGGCGGATGCCTCGTCGTCAACTGCATCAAGGCCGAAGTGGCCAGGCGATTGATCGATGCCGGCGAGCCACCCAAGGCACTTGCCGCTAGCGCGATCCTCGGCAGCGAACGCGCCACCCAAGTCTTCGAAGCCGCCTACGACGAACACGCGCACCGCCTCGCGAAGCTTTTCGCGAACGTTGGTAAGGCATAAAAAAACATAAAATAGAAAGGCTATAAACATGAAAAATCGCCCCCTGCGCACCAGCGTCATCGGCAGCTACCCGTTCCCCGGCTGGCTGGAGTTTGCTTCGCAGCACCTCGATCAGTTCGGCCCAGATGACATCACAGAAACACAAGACGACGCTGTCGTCGCGGCGGTCCGTGATCAGATCGCAGCGGGGCTCGATGTCATCACCGACGGCGAAGTCTCACGCCTTGACTTCAACCTTTCGTTCTACGGCTACCTGCGCGGCATCGATCTCGAGTCCGAGCCGCCGCGCCGCTTCGGCCCACCCGCGCACGATCAGCGCGGCAAGCATGCGATCACCGATACACTCACCGCACCCAATGGCTTAGGCGTCGTAGAAGAATACGAACGCCTCGTCACGGTTGTGAACTCGCTTGGCTTAGCGAACCCACCCGCGCTGAAGGCCAGCATCCCCGGGCCTTACACGCTCAGTGGCCGACTAATGCCCAACGAGCAATACGCGGATCGATGGGCGATCACCGAAGCAATGCTCCCGCTGGTAAGCAAAGAGCTCGAAGATCTCGTCGCGGCGGGCTGCAGCGAAATCTGCGTCGATGAGCCGAGTATGAGCTGTTACGCTTGGCGGGGTGAGACCGAGCGGTTCGTCGATATCTTTAACCGCACGGTCAAGCCGATCGTCGGTAAGGCCCGCATCGATATGCACATGTGCTTTGGCAACTTCAAAGCCCGCGCGGTGGGTAAGCGTCAGCCGGAGGCGATGTTCCCAGACTTTCTTAAGCTCACAGTCGACGAGATGCACATGGAGATGACGACGCTGAACTTCACCGCGCTGCCTTTGATCAAGCAGGTCGTCGAAGCGGGCATCGATGCCGCGATCGGCGTGATCGATGTGAAGAGTTACCACGTCGAGTCGCCTGAAGAAGTGGCCGCACGTGTTCGCTCGTGTTTGGAATACGCCCCGGCCGAGCAACTCGTCTTTGCACCCGACTGCGGCTTGAGTCAGACCGCGCGCTGGGCGTCTCGCAAGAAGCTAGCGAGCCTGGTCGAAGGCTGCCGAATCGTTCGTAAGGAGCTTGGCCTAGATGGATAACGCGAAGGAAAAACTGATCCAACCCATACAACGTGGCCAAGCACTTATCGATGACATCCGCGCTGCCGATGTGACTCAGGGCTTTGCCCTTTGGTGGCTTGGTCAAAGTGGGTTTCTCATCAAAGCGCCGGGTGGGGTGTTGTTGTTTGATCCGTACTTGTCTGATTCATTAACGAAGAAATATGCCGAGACAGATAAGCCGCACACACGACTAAGTGAGTTGGTCGTTGAGCCGGGCTTGCTGGACATGGTCGATGTCGTGACGTCGAGCCACAACCATACCGACCACTTGGACGCGTTCACCCTGAATCCATTGCGCGACGCGTGCGATAAGTTGACAATCGTGGTGCCCGAGGCGAACCGCGCGTTTGCGGCGGAGCGTTTGGGGGTTGAGCCAAGTGATCTGGAGGTGCTCGATGCTGGACAGTCGGCAGCGTTCGGCGCGTTTACGCTGCACGCTATGCCTGCGGCGCATAACGAGCTAGAGGCTGACGATGCGGGGCGGCAAAAGTACCTCGGCTACGTTGCTGAATTTGAAGCAGGCGGTCGGCGATGCTTCGTGTATCACAGCGGCGACACGCTGCGATATGAGGGGATGGCCGAGACGATTTCGCACTGGCCGATCGACTTGGCGCTACTCCCGATTAATGGCAATAAACCCGAGCGCCGCGTTGCGGGCAATCTCTCTGGTGACGAAGCGGCGCAGCTTGCCAAGGATATCGACGCGTCGCTGGTGCTGCCGTGTCACTATGATCTTTTTGCGTTTAACACTGCGACGCCGGACTTGTTCGTTAAGACTTGTGACTCGCTCGGTCAGTCTTGCCGAGTGCCCCAACTCGGCGAGCGTGTTGACATCATGATCGACGCCTAACGCAAACGCCTCATCGCTCGGAGCACATCATGGCCAAGCACCGCATCGTCGGCATCAACTTTGATCACATGCACATGGGCGACCTGATGCGCCTCGTCGTCGATCACCCCGACGCGGAGGTCGTAGGCGTTTGGCACGAAGAACCCAGCAAGCCAACCGAGGTGCTTGATCGTTTGGGCCTGCCACAATCACTGCGTTATGACAATTGGCGCACCTGTATCGAGCAGAGCAAGCCGACCGCGGCGATCGTTTGTCCTTCGACTGGCGGACACCGCGAGTGGGTGTGTAATGTTGCTGAGTACGAGCTGGATATCCTTGTTGAGAAGCCATTTGCGGCGAATGTTGTAGATGCGGATGCGATGATTGAAGCGGTCGAAGGGCGAGGCCGCAAGCTCGCGATAAACTGGCCCTTGGCGTGGTATCCCGCGCACCGTACTGCGAAGCGATTGCTAGACGAGGGCCGAATCGGCAACCTGCTCAACGTCCACTACTACGACGGCAACCGCGGCCCTGCGATGCACAAGATGGACAAGGTTGAAGTCAACGACCCTGAGCAATTGATGCGCGAGAAACAGACGTCATGGTTTTATAAGACCGATCACGCTGGCGGCTCGTTGCAAGACTACCTCGGCTACGGCACGACGCTCGCCACCTGGTACCACAACGGTAAACGCCCGCTTGAGGTGATCTGCATGGCCGACCGGCCCGATGGGATCGAGGTTGATGAGCACAGCGTTACTGTCGCGCGATACGACATGGGCCTATCCAAGTTTGAGACGCGATGGGGCACCTTCACCGATCCATGGACGCACCAGCCACAGCCAAAGTGCGGGTTCGTCTTGTGTGGCGATGAGGGGACAATATCGAGTTACGACTTCGAGCCGACGATTCGCCTGCAAACGATTGAAAAGCCAGAAGGCCAAGACATTGCCGTCGACCCATTGAGGCCGCCGCATACCGATGGCGTCGCTTACTTCCTTGACTGTATCGAGCACGAGCGATTGATCGACGGCCCGTTGTCTCCAGCGATTTCGCGCGTTGGTCAAGAGATCGTCGATGCCGCGGCACAAAGCGCACGAGAGGGCCGAGCGATCTCGCTGTCTCGCAACTAAACGCTTACCATCACGACGACCATGCCTGAACCTACCCCCGACGATTACGCATTGCAAGGCCAGGCCGCCAGTAAGTCTGGTGTTGCGCCTAGCCTTGCGTATCGCCCACCGACGCCGCGCGTTTACAAGCCGCGCATTGCCCTGGTCGGCTGCGGCGGGATCACTGCGATGCACCTCGCCGCCTATCACGACTACGGTTGGGATGTTGTGGCGATGATGGACCTGCGTGAAGAATCAGCGCGGGCAAGACGCGATGATTTTTTCCCTGATGCACAGGTTTATACCGACTTAGATGAAGTCCTGAAACGCGACGACATCGATGTTGTTGATATCGCGTTACACCCTGAGCCGCGTGCCGATGCGATTGAGCAATCGCTCAAAGCGGGTAAGCACGTGCTCAGTCAGAAGCCCTTCGCTATCGATCTCGATACGGCGGAGCGATTGGCCGACCTTGCCGACGCGAAAGAGCTTTGTTTAGCGGTGAATCAGAACGGCCGATTCGCGCCGCATGTCGCGTATATGCGCGAGGCGATCGCGACCGGGTTGCTTGGCACCGTTGGCTCGATCGACCTTTCCGTCCATTGGGACCACAACTGGACAGCCGGTACGCCGTTCGATCAGATCCCGCACTTACTGCTCTACGATTTTGCAATCCATTGGTTCGACATGACCAATTGCTACCTAGGCGGCCGCAAGGCCAAGTCGGTCTCCGCGCAAGTGCAGCGCCTTGCCGGACAGAAAGCATCGCCGCCGTTGGGCGGTCATGTGATGATCCAAGCCGATGATGCGCTCGCGACACTGAGTTTCAACGGGAATACGCTCGCAGGCCCGGTTGATCGCTCGCTGATTGTCGGCTCAGACGCGACGATCCAAAGCATCGGCCCAAACCTCAACGAACAATCTGTCACGCTCTATCGCGATGATGAAGTCCTCACCGCCGAGCTCAATGGGCAATGGTTTAACGATGGGTTTGCGGGTGCGATGGGCGAGCTGCTTTGCGCGATTGAAGAGAAACGCCAACCAAGCAACGACGCGCGTCACAATATCCACTCGCTTGAGATTGCTTTTGCCGCGATTGCTTCCGCGGAGTCCGGCGGGCAGCCGATCGATATTGGGTCTGTCCGCCGCATCGAACCAAGCTGGATCAAAGGAAGCTAAGCCGACATGCCCCAGATCAACCCCGCTACGATTGCAACACTCGCCAAGCATCGGCTTATCCCGGTGGTCAGTCTGCCCGATGCTTCGCTCGCCGAGCCCTTGGCCGATGCGTTGGTTGAGGCGGGCTTGCCTTGTATCGAGATCACGTTTCGCACCGCCGCCGCGGAGGAGGCGATCCGTCTGCTTACCAATCGCGACGATCTGTTTGTCGCGGCAGGCACGGTTTTAGAAGTTAATCAGGCCAAGCGAGCGATCGATGCAGGCGCGCGCTGCTTGCTTTCGCCAGGCACAGACCCTGTCGTGATTGAATGGTGTGCGGATCGCAGCGTGGACATCATCCCGGGCGTTGCGACGCCGACAGATATGCTTCTCGCCAGAAGGCTGGGGCTAAGCACGATGAAGTTTTTCCCCGCTGAAACGATGGGCGGTCCCTCGGCCCTACGTGCGATTGCTGGACCGATGCCCGATGTGCGTTTCATCCCGACGGGTGGTATCTCGGCAGAGAACCTTCATGACTATCTCGAGCTACCCAACGTCTTGGCCTGCGGCGGGAGTTGGATGGTTCGGCCGAGCCTGCTTGAAAAATACGACTTCGCTGCAATTCGAGATGGCGCATCTCAAGCGGTCGGCTTGATTGATGCGATGCGTCGTGATTGAATCGAAAGTGTTAGTGCTAACGCGATCATTTTGCGGCCGTGGGTTTATTCAATTCTGCTTGGATGCGGTCTCGCAGCCGCTCTGTTCGCTGGAGGTCTTTGGTCCGCATGCTCAGCCAGCCCGCCTTCTTGTTGACTTCTAGGTAGACGGCCTGAGCATCTTTTAAAGCGGATTCCCACTCCCCCATCGCCGCGTAAACCTTCGCTCGGCTGCGCAGGTGCGGCACACTTATTTTCTTCTTTGCCTTGGGTTTTTGCCCTTCCGGGGTAGGCTCCTCGAGCGGAGCGAAAGCAAAGGCCAGTCGCTTAGCTTCTTTTAGATCGCCTCGCGACAGGGCGTCGTCAACCGCTTTTTCGTCTTGCCATTCCATGACATCTTGCATCACATTGCCTTTGATATGACGCATCGTTAAAGCGGAGATCACCGCTGCAATTTCGCCATCGGGCTGAACGATCGCGATGTTGGGCCTAGACTCTTCATCAAGAAAACCGAGGTGTTGAACGATCGAATTATTGACCCCATTCGGCACAAGCAGGATAGAGACATCATCTTGCTTTTTCCTTGCTTTCAAAGCTTCTTGCACTGCATTAACGTCGTCGTCTAAAACCGCAACGGTGAGGTTGATATCTTCAAACGGGCGGTCCTTGATGAAGGCTCCGTAGCGACTGGCATAGGATGTTGCGCTGACATCTGAACTAAAGAGGATGATGTTCCATTTACCTGCAGCGTTGTCGGGGATGTGAACTGTTTGGCCTTCGAGTGTTTTGAGTTCTACTTCTAGCGATCGTTCAGCATCTTCGGGTGTACCGATGGCGAGGAAGTGCCCCATGCGTCGGCCGTACGTCCAACCCGCAGTAAAGGGCGGGTGATAAAGCCAATAGCGGTGGTAACGGTTGAGCAGGAACGAGGTCGCGCCCCAGAGCATCGGGTGGTCGGCGTGGTTGTCTAGGCTCAGCCGACGGTATTGCTCATGTAGCTTTCGTTCGCCGATTTCGAGTGCGAGTAGCGAGGCTACGGCGTAGACCGTTGCTGCGATAGGTTCACTGCCGTTGGCCAGTACGAATTCGCTGATCAAGTTTTCGGCATCGCCGTCTGTATTTTGTATCGCTTGTCGCGCCAGGCAGAGCCGGGCCACGACATCGGTGCCAACGGGGTACCCGATCTGCATCGCGGTATTGGCCTCCTCCGCAGCACTATCAAAGTAAGAACGTTTCCCGGTCAGCTTCCACAGGCCTTGCAACGCGATGATGCGACGGTTCCGTACGATCCATAGATCACTGGCTTGCGTGTGCTCTTCGATCGCTTGCTCCGTGAGCGATACCGCTTGTTCATAGTTGGCTTTGAGTTCTTTGTAGCTGAGTTGATTGCGCGTCGGCTGCTTGACGAAGCAGTCTTGTATCGCTTGCAGTTTTACTTCGGGCACTGACGTGTCTGTACGGCTAAGTTTGCCCGGGGTAGTGCCATTCGCATTGATGACCGCCTTCAACTCTGGCGGTAAAGCAGGATCAAATGCCCCGGCGGGATCGACGATTAAAAACTCGCCTGCCAAGATGGATTGGACCTGGCTTGTATAGCTGGGCTTGGCCCATGATCGGGCTAAGCCGGATTGAAAGTTGCGATCCCACCCTCTGTCGGGACGGACACGCGTCGCGCCGCTCATCACCATCGCGGCGTAGCCGGTCGGCGTGAGCGTGAGTAGCTTTGGATCGGCGCGGACGTAGGTCTTATAGACCTGGCTCTCTCGGCCATCGGGCAGGTGCATCGCAGGCCAGTCGAGCCCGGCTTCACGCAGGATGCTTTCGCCCGCATCGGGTAGGCCGTCGAGGTTGAAGCTGACGAACTGGTATCGGATCGCCGCGTTACTCTCGGCAGGGACCGCTTTCCAGCCCTCGGCTAGGAGTTTCAGCTGCTCGATGCCGTCTCCTTCTTTAGACCAGAAATACAAGGCGGTGGTTTTGCCCATCGCGTCCATGGGGAAACGGGCCATGGTGCCGTCGGATCGCTTAAATTGGCCGACGAAGGGTGCGCCGAAGACTTGCCCCGCGAGCTTGTCGCGTTGGAAGTTGATCATCTCCAGGTCGCCGGGCATGCGCTGGGCGATGGTCTCGCGTAGGTGCTGGATCAGGCCCGCGTCGCCAAGCTCGATCGCCATGACGAGGGCGACGCGGATGATTTTGGCTTCGACTTCGGTATCTTGATAACGATCTACCAGCGACTTGAGCGCATCCGCGCGGGCCTGCAGGTCTGAGCCGCGCTGGGCTAATGCGGTCTGCGAAACGAGCAAGTCGGCGTCGAGGCGCAACGCGGCGTACTGCTTCGGTGCCTTGGCAAGCTGCTCCGCGGTCTTCAGGAAAGCTCGCCGATTCGTTGCTGAATCATCAATCTTAATTTGTTGTTGCTGCGTCTGGAACAGAATGCTCAGCACTTCGAAGCGGTTCGGCGCGTCCGCTTGTTTTTCAAGCAAAGCGTCCGACGCTCGGATCAATCGGCGGAAAGCTAGCTTCTTCCTCGCTGACGAGCTGGCCTGCTTGGCCGCGTCTAATTGTGTCTGCAGTGACGTGATCTCGCTTTGTGCGATAGGGGCTGCTTCTGCCTGGGCGAGTGTGCTCGACGTGATCAAGCAGAGCGCAGTGAGGCAGTAGATAACGCCGTAGATCCAACGGGATCGATTCATCGTGGAATAGTCCTTTTTAGTTTCGTTACAAGACAACGTTTATTTCACGGGTTTGAATTGAAAGTGCTTGATGCTTACGCCGCGGTTCGGCGCACGGAAGGTCACCATGATCGAGTTTCGGCCTTCGCGTAGCTCGACGACCTGCGGCTCGCACTGCTCCCACATCCCTTTGGTGTAAGGCAGTTTCATTTCAACAATCGTTCGGCGATTCAATCTCAGCGTAACATCTTGCCCAACCGAAACCACAGAGACCAGTGCGCTGACTTCGTACTTGCCAGCGGCAGGTGCTTCGACGTTGTAGCGCAGGATCTCAGGCCGGTTACCGTTGCGCTGGTAGTGGATTTGCATGCCTTCGTCCCAGCTTTGGAAGAACGCGACCTTGTCAGTGTTGTTCTTCGGGCTAGTGCAAGCCACGGCGGGGACGGTGATCGTCCCGTCCTCAGCGATCACGATCTTCTTGTCTTCATCAGGGATCTTGATTTCTTCAATCTCTGTTTCGCCAAGGATCTTGTCCGACTCGCCAAGTAGTCTTGCTTCCTCCGCGGTCAGTGCCGCGAGTTCTTCACCGACGGCTGCGGCTTCGTTGTCTTGGACCATGGCCTTCTTTTTGTAAAAAGCCAGGCCGTTCCAGAACCCGCCGCCCTTGCCGTATTGACGAATGTTGACGTCTTCCTCGGCCAAAGCGTCACCGATCCATTGTGCGCGGAGCACTTGCATGTATTGATCGGGGAATGCTCGCGCCTGCGAGTCGAGCAAGAAATCGAGCCCGCCTTGCGGCCCGCACCAGTTCATCGACCACCATGCGCCGAGGTTGACGACCCAGCCATCGGGTGTCCACTTGTTCATGGCCGCGTGGCCTTTTTGTGTCGAACGCCGCGCGGGGATGCCGAACGCACGGGTGATGAATCGGCCGAAGAACGCGCGTCGACCGCAGATACCACCGAGCGCGAGGGCTTGCTGCTGTGGCATACCGAGCGAGTCGTCGTGTGTCGTGCTGCAGTAGGGCAGGTCGCTTTTGACGACGCCCGTGTATCGCCACTTGTGTTCTTCGGTGGTGATATGGTCCGGGCGGAAGTTGCGGAGCATCTCGCGTCCCCAAGCAAGTTCTTTGTTGGTGTACGGGTCGTTGGTGACGAAGCGGAATTCCCACGCGCCGAAGTCTTTGAACGCCGGGTCGAGCTCGCCTGCGAGGAAGGCTTCTTCGTAGTGCATATACCGGGCGACTTGCCCGTCGGGGTTTGTATTGTCGGTGTAGACGATACCGTTGATACTGCCTTTGTCTTTGCCTTCGAGCCAGGGCTGGTGCAGTGCGGTGCCCAGCGCGAGGCGTTGGAAGACACCGGGCTCACGTGCGCGTTCGCTGGATTCGAGGATGGCGGCGTAGACCTGCATTGCTTCGCCGTACTCGCCGCCGTTCGCGCCGCCCGCGATGAGGACTTGCTTCATCAGCGGCACGTCCGCGAGCAGGTTGTCGATTAGTGCTTTGTGCTGTTCGCTTTGTTGCGCAAACTCGGCAAGACCGGCCGGTGTGCCGTGACGTATGATCGCGACCTTGATGAGCTTGGTATCCAGTTCGTCGCTGGTGAGCTGAGGCAGGACATCAAGATGGATCGCACGAGCGGTCTCTAGCGCGTTGACTTCGGCGGCGGCTCTACTCGTTTGGTACGCCAAGAACTCTTTTGGTGGCGAACCTTCGGCAGGTTCCACTACGCCAGCCAAATCGGCGCGGGCTTTGAGGAAGGCTTCTTTCTTCTGCGGATCCACACCGGGGATGGCATCGGCAATCTCTTTACTAAGCGACTCAAGCATTTGGGCATAGCCCATGCGAATCTGTTCACCCTGTGCATTGAGCTCGGGCTCGGGAGCCTTCTTCGCGGCAGCAGGCGTCGCCAGACAGACGGACAGGCAGCCGACACAAACCAAGCACAGCACGCGCACCAAAAAGTGTTTTGTTGTCATCATGGACTCCTTATCGTTCAGACGCTGGGGAAAGGCCTGCTTTTACGTATCGATCGAATTATCGCTGATAGACCGGGATGTAGCGATTGGGTGTTGCCAAAATAATGATGGCCATGGGTGTTTTATGCGGGTAATCCTGCTCTTTTTCTTGCCAAGAGCCGTTGGCCTGTTGCAGTGAGATGAGTGAATCGCGGATCTTGGGGTACCACTTGGCGTAGCGTTCGTCGCCCGCCTGGACCATGGCCTGCATCGCGTAATAGTGCGAGTAATAGTAGTAGCCGTTGTCTTTACGGGAGAACATTTTTGGGTTGTTTTCAAGCGAGACAAGCGCCGCTTCCACCCAGTCGGCGTCACGGTTGCCCGCGAGCTGTGCTGCGTAGACGCCGCCCGCGGTACAGGCGATCGTGTAGCCCGGGCCTTGATAGCCGAACCCGCCGGTGCGTTCGTCCCAGACCTGATCGCGGAGATAGCCGGTGACGCGGTCGATGGTTTCGGTGGGTACGAGTACGCCTGCTTCGCGTGCAGAGGCGAGCGAGACGAAGACCATCGCGGTGACGGAGGTGTCTTGGCCCGCGTCGGGACGCGGTGCATAGCGCCAGCCGCCTAAGGCACTCTGTGAGCGGAGGATGATCTGCACGGCTCGCTCAAGCGCGACCTGAATGTCTTCGTTGTCTTTTGGGTCTTTGGTCATGCCCCACAGCTCGGACATCGCGATCGTAAACAACCCGATCTCATACATCTTCACGCCCATCGCGCCGCTGGGTGAGTCTTGCGATCGCTTGAGCAGATAGTCCTTCGCGCGATCCAGCGCTGCACCATACTCGCCAAAGCCCGGGAAGTGCCCTTCGACCATGAACGCCATGAGGCCGAGGCTTGTCCCTGCGATCGAGTAGTCCTCGTTCTCCATAGACCAAGAGCCGTTTTTATTCTGCGTCGCGATCAGAAATTTCAGCCCGCGATCGATCGCTTTCTCCGCCTCTTCGGTCAGCTCAGGGGCCTTCTCAGCTCCGGTCGGATCAAAGGGCGCATCGTTTTCTGCAAAGATGGGCGAGGTAAATAGACACGTCGCCAGCAGAACGAACAGGGCTTGAAACAAAGACAGTCGTTTCATCGGTGCTTTCATTTCGCGACCCTTTCGTAGTAGTTCTTGAGTAACCCGCGATATTCAAGCGGCAGTTCACGTGCGAAGTTTTGGTTCAGTGCCGCGCGATTGCGCTCGGCCAAGACCTGCCACTCGGATCGCTTATCACTAGGCGTTTCGCCACTCACAAAGTCGGCAATAAAGCCTGCGGTAAGGTCGGCCTCTTCATCGCTGCCTTCGCCGTCGGCAGCGGGGTCAGGGTCGCTCGCGGAAGCGGGGGGGATGGCAGTATTTAGAATCAAGGCCTGCTGGACAATAAAGTGGCGAAGCTTTTCATCGCCAGTCCGCTGGCTTTTCTTCAGTGCTTCGCGATCAAGTGATTCAAATGCCGCAGCCGCGTCGGACAGAGACTTGCTCGCTGCTGATAGCAGCGGATCGGTTATGCCCGCCGCCGTGATCTCAATAAGGCGTGCTGACAGTGCGCGTTGCTCGTCGGCGAGCGGCTGTACGGCATCATCTGCGGCGACCTGTGTAAAGCGAAAGACCTGTTTGTGTCGGCTCGCCAAGGCGAGCGTATTGATCAATCGAAGTAGCTCGGGCTCAGTAGCCGAAGTGATTTCCGTCTCGGGTAAGCCATGCAGCATCGTGATCACCGAGAGGAGAAGCTCAGCGTTTTCTGCGTACACCGCGCCGACCCGATCCATTTGTTCAGCAGCAGCGACCGCATCGCCAGCCTGTAAATCGGCAAGGGCTTGCTGCATCTCTTTGGCGGGCATCAGGAACGTATGGATTTCGCCCGGGGGGATAGGAATAAACGATTCGCCGTCTGTGTCTTCTGCTTCTGGATCAGGGAACAGGGGCGTGCCCGCTGCGGCGATGAGTTGCTGGCCGTGTCGCTGTGCCTTGGCGAGTAGGGCGCGTTGTAATTCGATGAAGCGCGGCAGGCTGTCGGCTTGCGCGGCTGCGGTTTGAAGCCTAAGCTCGTCTTGCTCGTACGCAAGTACTGCGGCATCGGAAACAGACGCGTGCAGGTAAGCGACGATCTCGGCGACGTAGCCGGTCTGTGTTTGAATTTCTCCAACGAGGCCCTGCACTTTCGCAATGGACTCCGCCGCAACATCTTGTGCATCGATCGCGTCGAATTGATCGCCAGTCTCTAGTGAGATCATTGCGTCTTCAAAGTCAGTCTTGGCAAAGACCAGCGGGGTGCCGACATCCAGACGCGCTGCAATTAGGTCGAGCAGCGGGGCGATCTCATCCATACAGTCACGCATGTGAGCAAAGCGTGGGAGCAAGACAGGCATCGCTTCGGGCGTCAATGCTTCGGTCTCTTGAAGCAAGTCGCGTTGTTCCGCAACGATGTCGGCCATATAGCCGTTCGCAAAACGAACCGAACGCTGGAACATCAACAAACTCTGCAGCAAAGTCAGCCGTTCGTTCTGAGCGGTAACGATCGCGTAGGCCTCAATCAGCGCGTCGGCCGCCTGTTCTTGCTGGCCGATCGCTTGGTCCGCGTCGTTGTCTTGAAGCGATTTCGTTCCCTCGTTGAGCAGTAACTCAATCGCTTCTAGTCGCGTGAGGAGTGGTAGAAGATCGGGGTCCGCGTCGGTCTGGGTTTGTTTATTCAAAGCTTTGATAAAGCTACCCAATTCAATCGCGAGATCCATCTGTGATTCAGCCAGGGGATCGACTTTCTTTTCGTCCGCTGCAGCAAGGTCGGTCTTCTCTAGCAGGTCAATCACACGAGCTTCAAATTCTTCGAGACGTGACATCCGCTCGCTTGTGTCGGCGACCAGCGTACTTAGGCCCTGGGACTGCAAGCCCATCTCCACCGACCATTGCTCTACCGCAAGCAAGAGCTCTGCTAACACGCGCTCGGATTTCAGCTGATACTCCACTGCCGATTGCTGCTCACCGGCTTGAAGCTTGGTCAACGCCTGACGCATTGCCAAGTCTGCATCAGACAGCATCGCATCGATCGGCGGTGCTTGTGACGGCGATTCGTCGAAGAGCTTGGCACGCGGCGCGGGGACCGTGGGCAACAGCATCGAAAGCAATTCTTTGCGAAGCGTTGTTTGGACGTTGATGAGCTCTGCGCGTTCTTGGGAAAACGCCGCTGGCGAGAGTCCTGCGTTTTTAATCCGTAGTTGTTTTTGTACCTCGGTAAGCGAGCCGATGAGATCGCGCGTGCCTACAAGCGTGGCGTAGGCGCCGCTGAGGCGAATGCTGAACTCCGCGTTGAGCAGCGTTTTGACGAGGTCTGCTTGCAAAGCTGAAGCTTGAGCGGTCTCTTTCTGCTTAATCAGCTCGCTGGCCCGGCGCATCGTTTCGGTCGTCTTTTCGTTTTTGAGGTCCTTAACGCTGCGTACCAATCGAAGCACCGCCAAAGGGCGCTTTTCGTAGCGCATGCCGGCCTGTAGATCATTGATCAAACGATCGGTCCAGTCGGCCAGCTCACTTTGCTTGATCGATACTTGCTGCGATTGCGCCGACGAATCGCTACTCACCGCTTGCCAACGGAGTGCCGCCTGGGCCTGGGCGAGCATGCGCATCTCACGGGCGAAGACCTCTTGTGCCGGGTTGATCCCCCGTAAAAGCACGAGGCTACCAAGCTCACGTGCCGAGGCGTTCACGGCTAGCGCCGCGTCCCCAGCGTCCTGATTCGTAATGTCGTCTGCCGAGGCATTGGATAGATCTCGCAGCAGGGATGCCGCCTGTGTGACATGTGTTGTCGCGATGTCGCTTAGCGATGTACGGACCGCTTCGAGTGCACTCGCCTGGGCCGCTTCGGACATGTTGTTTGCCGCGAGATCGTCGAGCAACCCTTGTAATTGGTTCGCTATTTCTTCGAGCTGATCCCGTACCATCGCTTGCCGAATCGATTCGAGCTGGCAGGTCTGGATGTAGCCTTCGGTGCCAAGGGCTAGTGTGCGGACGAGTTCGTGGGCCGACCGTTGCTGACGGTAGATCGTTTGGACGCGCGAGAGGAGTCGATCGCGTTGTTTTTCGATTTGTTCGAGGTACTGCTCTTCGGAGAGGAAGGTGATCCGACGAGTTTCCGAGCGCACGACATGTGGGCCTTGCTCGCCTGGGTACCGGTCGCTGACCTGTACGGAGAAGGAGACGGTGTCGCCGACCTGAAGGTCGGGTAGCGTTTCGCGGTAGTCCCAATCGATCGGTTGTTCGCCTTGCCCGGCCGAGGTATTGGCGGCTAATTCAATCGCCTGCTCTGCGAATTGATTCACGCGGTAAGCGACTTTGGTTGAGCCGATGCCGTGGTCGTCTTGCGTGCGTACGGCGAGGTCCATCGGCCGACCAATCATCGCGACGAGGTTCGCCATCGGCTCAGTCAGCTCGACCCTTGGCGCCTGGTCCGCGGCGACTTGTAAGAAGTAACGTGGGCTAGTGAACTCGAAACCTTGCTCACGATCGACCCACGTGAAGTGATAGCCCTGTGAAGCGGCGACGTCTACGGTAAACGCGAGCGTCCGCCCATCGCTACCGACCTCGAGCTTCAGTGGGTCTTCGCCATCACGAACAAACATTGCGGATTGGATCGGGCGATCGAGCGTGAGCTGCCAATCGACGCCCGTGCCTTCGGGGACGGTGAGGGTCAGCGCCTCGATCGTTGTCTGCTCGCGATCGAGATAGTCCGGGTAGTCGAGATTGACTTGGACCTGCTCGATGCGCGGCGCGGGGACAACGCGGACAGTGTGCCAAGGGGTGCGGTCGTCGCCCGCCTTAATACGGTAGGTGAAATCGCGAGAGGCGGAAGCGATCGTATATGCGCTGCTGCCTTCGAATACTTCGAGATCGATCGCGCGGGCGCGTCCTTCGCCGGTGCGGACGTAGATCGTGGCGGTCTCAGGGATGACGCCGGTGAGCTGCGCGGTGATGAGTGCGGCGTTGCCTTCTTGAACGATGAGTTCTTCTTGTTCGAGCGTGATCTGCGTATTCGTCGGGTACTCAGCGATGACCCATGGCGTGAAGATACGAGTCATCCCCGCGGCAAAAAACGAGCTATTGACCGTTGCGAAGATTGCAAGGACGGCGGCACATAAGGCGACATAAACCGCAGGGCGTTGCAGCGGTTTGAACGGCACCGCTTGTCTGGGTTGCAGATCCTTCGCCGCTTCTTCTGCGAGAAGGCAGGTGTGGTTACGTAGCGCGTTTGATTCGCTACTGCCGGTCTGTCGGCGGAGTTGGATCGCGGAGATGAGCAGGCTCTTGAGGTCGCCGTAGTGCGACTCGAGTTGCAAGGTGGTGCGCACTGCATCAAACGGCCGCACATATCGCCAGCCACATCGCCACGCGCGATATAACGGTACGCCGAGCACGATGAGCAGGATGACAACTCGCCCTGGGGCGGGCATGTAGGTCATCCAATCGATGAAGACGCCAAGGCGGAACAGCGGGATTTCCCAACGCACGAACGCGAACGCTCCTGCGAGGAGGTGCAGCGTTTGGCCCCGGCTCCATACGGATCGGATGCGTGCATCGAGTTGGTCGAGTCGGATCGTGTCAGCCGTCGTCATGGCAGGTCGTGCCTCCTTCGCTGAATCCATTCGACACCGAGTAGGCCGATGAGGAGCAGTCCGATCCAGCCATTATCCCATAGGGTGCGTTCGGAGCGGACGGTCGTCGTGATCGGCGATTGATCGATGAGCGATTCGATGTCGGCGAACTGTTCGATGGTCAGCAGCTTGCCGCCGGTGAGATTGGCGATGCGTTTGAGGTTTTCCAGGTCGGTGTTGGTGTTCGCCAGTTCGCGATTGATGCGGGTGACCTGGAACTCGGTCGAGTTTGAGATCGGCTGATCTTCTTCGTTGGATTCAAGGCGATATCGGCCAGCGGCTTGTGGCGCGAAGAAGCCCTCGTATAGGCCGGGCTGCGAACGGTCGGGCTTAAGACTGACTCGCGTTTGTGTTTCTGCGCCATCGAGTCCAACAACAAATACGTCGAAGCTCGGCTGCATGATCGGGTCGAAGTTGTCGTCGAGTACGTGCGCGTAGAGCCTGCTCTGGCTATCGAGTGTATAGATCGATCGGTCGGTCTCGAGGCGGATACGTTTGTGCTCACCCATGAGTCGAGAGAGCGTCATAAATTGAATACATTGCGACCAGACTCGCCAGTGGTATTTGTCGCCGGTCTTGTAGCGAAGTCGCCAAAGGCGGTCGGTCGCGATGGACATGCACTTGCCCGTGCCGTAGCGTTGCCAAGCGACGAGCGGGTAGCCTTGGTCGCGGTCGACGCTGTCGGAAAGCATGGTGAGCACGGTCGCGCCGGGCTTTGCACCGAGCAGCGGCGGAAGGTGATCCATCGGTGCCATTCGGCTCCACACGCGATCGTTCAAGTCCGGCTCGTTCTCAAGTGTCATCACCAAACTACTTGCACCCTCTGGCGTGAGCACGGGGTACACCGACTCGGCGACCTCCTCCCACGGGCTGTCCGGATCAAAGCGAATCGGCAGCATCGCCTGCACCGGCGTGCCTTCGTAAGAGCTAGGCGAATACATCGGTCCACACAGCATCAAGAGCGACGCGCCGCGGTCACGTACCAACTCTTCAAGCAGACCAAACTCTTCATCGCTGAAGAACGCGGAATCAACATCGCCAAGGATTACGAGGTCGTATTGGAAAGCGTCTTCGCGGTTGTTGGGAAATCGCTCGATGTGTTCCGCTGAGTTGCGTGCAACCTCTGGCCCAGCGTTTGATGCGATGAACGTCGCGTTGATCCGTGGGTCGCGCTTCAGGATCGCACGGAGGTAGCGGTACTCCCACCGCGCGTTGCCCTCAATGTAAAGCACATTCACCTTTTCATTCACAACCCGGATGCTGCGTGTGACGCGGTTGTTCTCTACAGAGACTTCGTCATCAAAGGCCTGGATGACGACTTCGATCTCGACCGCGCCTTTGTCGTAAACATCGACACGGAAGTCGATGTCCTCGAACTGCAAGCCGCCCTCGAAACGAACGGTGCGGGAGGTGACGCTTCGGCCGTTGATCAGGACCGCAAGTTTAGCGGTGCGTTTTTCGTAGCCTTTAGATTGAAGCTGCACGCGGACCGGGACCTTGTCGCCCGAGTACGCGACCTCTTGCATGACGATGCTGAGGATCGAGACATCGTCGGGTTCTGATAGGCCAAGCGGCACGGTGTAGACGGGGATGCCGCGTGCGCCGAGGTCTTGCAGCACTGCCTCGGCCCGTTGTGAAGAGCCCGTCTCGATGCCGTCGGAAAGAAGGATGATGCCTGCGGGTGGTGCGCTGCCGGATTTTGCAACAGCTTCGAGCGCGGTGGCGATCGAGGTCTGTGACGATTTTGCGGTGAGTGGTTTCGTGTCGGCGTTGGTTAGCGTGGATGCGTCACTAATGAGTTGGGTCTTGCTGCCGAAGGTGTGGTAGCTGACATCGAGGCCTTGGCCGATGGTCTGCATCGCGGGTTGGCCTGCCTTGGCGAGCAGGCTAGATGCGAGGTCGAGCCTGCTCGCGGCCGCGATGGCTTGACGCTGATTGGTGTCGAGATTGAGGTTGGCGTCTTGTTCGGAAGCTTCGATGAGGTCCAGTGCCACAGCAGCTTCGGCGAGGTCTTCGGATCTTTTACGTGGATCGATGACCGACATACTTTCGGAAACGTCGATGAGCACGGGCAGGCCGCGTTGATAGGTTTGCGTTTCGCGGACCACGGCCATCGGCTCGAAAAGTGCGGCGACGATGAGCAACAACACGACAAGCCGAGCGACGCCGAGTGTGTAGCGCAGCCAAGGGGTGAGCCCCCACGATCGGCGGTACAGGTAGACGCACCACACGATGACGGCGATGAAGATCGCGATCATTAGTGGTACGGCGAGCGGCCGAGCCCAGAACAACTGCTCAATTTGAGTACTAGCGATGAGTTGCGTCATCTCATGCCACCTCCGCGGATTGGGGCGAGGGCGTGCCGATGTTTTTACGTGTGGTTTTCTGTGAGCTCTTTCGGCCAAGGATGCGGTCGGCAAACAGACTCTCACCGATGAGTAAACACAACGCAGCGAGCATGAAGAATCGCCATGACGATCGCCCAGTACGGGCCAGGCTGATGCCGGAGGCGAGGTCGCCTTCGTTTGCCACGATTTCAATACCCGTGCCATCTAAGCGTTCGATCAACGCCGCGTCATCTAGACAAGCGACATCGGACTCTTGCGTGTCGACGTTGACCGCGATCGGCATACCGGGCGCCTGTACGCTGACCTTAGCGGTATAGAAACCGGTCTCGGTGGACTGCTCGAGCAATGCGACAAACTGGTTGCGGTGCGTGCGGACGGGGACGGTGATTGTTTCTTCGGATGGCGACTCGAAGACCGCGTCGTTGGCGTCGGGCTGGTCAACGTAAGAAAGCGTCAGTGTGTCGCCAACAACGCGTGGCTGTTCGAACTCTCGGCCGGACAGATACGTCACGATCTGTTGCATGAGCATCGGGAAGACTGGCGTCAGTGCCATGTTGTTCCACGCGGCATCAGCCGACGTGGTGAATTGGAACACATGCCCTCTGCCGCGCGACTGCTCGATTAAGATTGGCGAACCACTACCCGCAAGATTCAAAACCGAGAAGCTCGTCTCCGCGGACTCGATCTGCATTTGCCTTAGGAAACGTGTCTCGCTAAGCAGGTCTTCGGGCAGCGATTTAAGGGGTCGAATAACCGTGTGGTCGGGCATATTCGGCGCGAGCGGCTTACCGACGCCGAGGTTGTCGCGGGCATCAACGACTGAGCCCAGCTTCGCGGGGAGTAGCGGGTTGCCGTTGCGATCGGTGAGTTGGTTCCACTGTGCGGCCTTGACGTTGTCGCCCGCGAACCAGACGAGGCCGTTGCCTTGCCTGACAAAGCGGCCTAGTGCCTCGGCTTGATCTTTTGTGATCTCGGGAACGTCTGTGAGCACGACCACATCGAAGGCATCGAGCCCTTCGGCCGGGAAAGAAGGCCATTGCACGCTGCGCACCGTGTAGCCCTCGTCCTCGGTCCCGCTTGATCGTGCGAGTAAACCCGCGGTGATCAGTCGGCTCGCGTCGCCGCCCGAGCCATCTAAGCACAATACGGAGACACGCTCACGCACCACCGCCACGACGCGTCGGATGTTGTCTTGCTCGAGCGATTGATCGGTGATTTCTGCGGTGATCTGTGTCGGTCCCGCGTTATAGAAAGGCACGAATAACGAGACCGTCTCTGAACTGCCCGCCGGGATCAGCGGGATCTGCTTGCTATCGATTTGCACACCCTCAACACGGCAGCGGACCTCGACGTTCGATACCGGGCTCATACCAAAGTTATGGACGGTCGCGCGATACCGGGCAACAGCGCCATTACGAAGTGAGCCGGAGAGCAGGTCGAGATTGGTTACCGCCAAGTTCGCCTCGCTGCCTTTGATCGGCACGAGAAAAACGCTCGCGACACTCTTGAGCTGAGTCAACGCTTCACGCAATGGTGCGGAGGTTTGCTCCCAGTTTGTCGCCTGGGTGTCGGTGACGAGGTAGACCTCTTTTTGCACCGCGTCCATGTCTTCGACGAGCGATTCGAGTTGCTTGGGCACACTGTCCAGCTCCATCGCGTTGGGCGTGGGCTGCTGCTGGGAGAGGACCTCGGCGAAGCGGTCTGGGTCATAAGCGACGTTGCGTAAGACGACGCGGTTCTCTCCGCCGAGCATGACGAGCGAGACAGGGTCGCCGGGCTTGATGCTTTCGGCGATGACGTTGACTTGTTCGATCGCGCGTTCAAAGCGTGTGGTGTTGCCGTCGCTGTGCGACATACTGAAGGAGCTGTCGAGTGCGATTACGACGCCAGCCCGCGCTTCACCGGGTAGCCAGGATCCCCCGGCCCCGGTCGTCGCGGGACGAGCTATTGCGAACACCAGCAGCAATAGCGCAAGGCAACGCATCAACAAAAGCAGAATATCGCGAAGCCGGATCTGTCGGGACCGTACGCGCATGCTGCGGTTGAGAAACTGCATCGCCGCCCAGTCTGTGCGCTGGACTTGTTGGCGGTTGATCAGGTGCGCTAAGATCGGCAGCGCGATGCCTAATGCCCCGATCAGCAATAGTGGGTTTAAGAATGTCATCAGCGAGCACTACCCGTAGGGCCGGAGAGCATCGTATCGCGGTGGTGGAAGAATTCGCTGAGCACCGCGTCCAATGGCCGGGACGTGTCGACGAGGCTGTAGTCGACTTGGCTCTTGCCGCAGCTCGTCTTAAACGCTTCTCGGTAGCGATTGAAGTTGGCCAGGTAGTCCTCGCGGATGCGCTCGGCCTGTGTGGTCAACGGCTCTTCTGCTTCAAGCCCATCGAACTGCCACGTCCCTTTGAATGGAAACGTCAACTCGTGCGGGTCGAGCATATGCAACGCGATGACGTTGTGCCCATCGAATCGCAGGTGGTCCAGTCCAGCCATGATGTCGTCGACTTCGGAAAAGAAGTCTGAGATGACAACAACAAATGATTTGCGCTTCATCATCAAAGCGATATCGTGGAGCTGCTTGGCGATCGTGGTCCGTGGGACGGGTTTGATTTCGCGGAGCATCCGGTCGATCTGCACGATGATATTCATCGATGAGCGGGGCGGCAGGTACGCGCGGACCTCGGAGTCGAAGATCGATAGCCCAACCGAGTCGCGCTGCTTAAGCACGACGTAGGCAAGTGACGCTGCGAGATACTTGGCGTATTCGAGCTTGCTGACAGTTGCTGAGGTGTAGTTCATCGAGGCGCTGGCGTCGATGAGGATGTAGCAGTCGTAGTTGGTCTCGGCTTCGTAGAGCTTGGTGTAGTAGCGACCGGTTCGGCCGTAGACACGCCAGTCGATATCGCGGATCGTGTCGCCAGGCGCGTACTCACGATGGTGAGAGAACTCGGTACTAAAGCCGCGCAGCGGGCTGCGGTGGCTGCCCATACGTAGGCCCTCGACCGCCTCGCGCGCAATCATCTCGAGGTCATCGAGGCGATGGAGCATCTCAGGGTCGAGATAATTGACTTTGGTCAGGTGTTCAGACATGGATCAATCCCCAGCGGGCTTTCGCTTTAGCTGGCGCTGGCGGCGTAGAGCTTTTCGTCAGCGGGGATCTCGCTAAGCAACTTCTCGATCAGCGAGTCAGGCGTCATACCTTCCGAACGAGCTGCAAAGCTCGCAACGATGCGGTGACGCAGGATTGGCAGGCTGACCGCTTGGATGTCTTCGATCGCGACATGGCTGCGGCCGCGTAGTGCTGCCCGCGCCTTACCCGCGAGGATGAGGTTGAGTGAGGCACGTGGCCCGGCTCCCCATGCCATGTATTGCTTGACGAATTCGGGCGCGTCATCTTCGCCGGGGCGGGTCGCGCGGACGATCGATGCGGCGTATTCGAACACGTGATCCGCCACCGGGATGCGTCGGATGAGGTGTTGAAACTTCACAATGGTCGGGCCATCAACGACCTGCTTGAGCTCGGGCTCATTGTCGCTGGTGATGCTCTTCATGATGTCGAGTTCTTCTGCTCGCGTTGGGTACTTCACAAGGATATTGAAGAGGAAACGGTCGAGCTGTGCCTCGGGAAGTGGGTAAGTGCCTTCTTGTTCGATCGG
>JBGCDC010000057.1:0-3178 GCA_045105055.1 Phycisphaeraceae bacterium
AGGGCGGTGTCGCCGCGGTACTTGGCCCAGAGGTATGCGTCGGCGGGGATCAGGCCATCGAAAGGGAGGATGGATCGGCTACCAGCCTCGTTCATGAGGTCCATCCAGATGCGGACGGACTCGGGCTCGCGGTGTTTGATGATGCCGTTGCCAAACTTGGCGTAGTTGCTGGTGTGCATCTCGTCGATGGACTGAAGGATGCACTGGTCGCCGACAATGGTGTGGCTGATGTAGCGCACGGCGTGGACCGCGGCGTTGTCGCCGATGTCGCAGTTGATGATGCGTGAGTTGGTCAGCCCCGCGGGGACGTGCAGGTCGTGATGCGTGAGTATGACTTTTTCGAGTCTACCGATGCGTACCAGCCCAGCGAAGTCGCAGTTGACCACGGCCTTGGCGCGGAAGGGTTCGGTGACTAGGACGTTGTCCCAGTTCTCTGCGTTGTTGCCGTTTTTTACGAGAACTTCGAGCTCGTCCGCTCGGAGTCGGCGGTAGCGCTCGGGGTTGTGGCCGAGCTGATGGTTACGCAGGTAATACTCGTCGCAGCCCTCGGGCAAATCCTCGGGTCCGAGGAAGCGGTGCGAGAAGTCATCGGCAGGTGTGAGGGTGATCGGGCCCATGGTGGTATTGTCGGCGATTTGACGGGGTTTGGGTTTGTGATGATTTGTTTTTTACCGCAAAGTTCGTAAAGGACCGCAAAGTAAGGCAGATGATTGAGCTGTTTTCTTTGCGGTCCTTTGCGATCTTTGCGGTAAGAACGTCTTGGTATGAATCACTTCACGCTGCGTTTTCTTAGCCAATTTAGTTCCTCGGCCTTAGTCAGCTTGGCGATGGTGAAGAACACGGCCATGCCGAGCAAGACCATGCCGACGAGTAGGGCTGCGGATTTGGTCCAGCTCAGTTCGATCGGGTTGATGAAAAACGAGATGCTAAAGAGTACCGCGGCCATCGCGGTGGTGGCGATCATCGTGCGGGTCCAGCTATTGATCACGCTGTCATCGATTGGGCGATCAACGCGCTTGCGGAGTAATAGAACGAGCAGCACCACTTGCAACGCGGCACTGATCGCGGTGGACCACGCTAGGCCCGCGGCGCCGAGCGACCAGATCAGCGATAGGTTCAGCGTGAGGTTGAGAAGCACCATCGCGCCGCTGATTTTCAATGGGGTCTTCGCGTCCTTGAGTGCATAGAACGCGCGAGTCAGGGTGTGCGACATGGAGTAGGCCCAGACGCTGGAGGCGTAGCCCGCGAGGATGACCGAGACGCGCAGGGCGTCTTCGGTGGTGAAGCTGCCATGCTCGAAAACGGTGCGGGCCAAGGGGACGCGAACGAGCATGAGCCCGGCCGTCGCGGGCAGGGCGACGAAGATGGTTAGGCGGAGGCCATGCCGAACAATGTTGGCAAATTCTTCGGAAGCCGCCTGCGGCTTAGTACTTAAAGACGCATCATCGTCGGGCGTAAACTTCGCGGCGGCAGCGGAGAGTGCCGGGAAGATCGCGGTGGCGATGGCGATACCGAAGACGCCGAGGGGGAACTGATAGAGGCGTTGTGACCAGTTGAGTGCGGCGACGTCGCCGTTGCGAAGCGGTGCGTCGAAGGTTTGACCGAGCAGTGTGATCTGTTGGCTCATGTCTGCGGCACTACCGGCGCTTAGGCCGGGCACGATTGCGGGTGCGAAGAAGAAGGCGATGAGTGCGTCCATGAGCGCATTGATCTGGAACACCGCCAAGCCAATCGCCATGGGCCCCATCAAGAGCAGCATTGATCGCATTGCGGGCCAGCATCCCTTAAACGATCGCGATAAGCCTGTGACTCTAAATAGCACCGCCGCTTGCCAGTACAACTGGAGCACACCCGCGATGACGACGGCGACGGCGACCCACGTCGCAACGATGGCTGGCTCGGTATCGCGTTTGAAGAAGCCTGTTGCGAGTAGCACCGCGACGACGATGACGCCGTTGAGTACGAGCGGGACGGCGGCGGGCGGGCCGAAGCGTTTGTGAACTTGCAAGACGCCACCGATGAGCGCGACCGCGCAAATCAATGGCATGTAAGGCAGCATCACTCTGGTGTATTGGATCGCCAGCGAGGCCTTGTGGTCAGGGTCAATCGTGCTAGCCAGCCACCAGAGCAGAAGTTCGCCGAGGAGCGTGATGCTGATGAGCAGGACGGATAACAGCGTGAGCGTCAGCGTGGCGAAACGCTTGGCGAGCGCGGGGTCGCGCTGTAAGAGATCGGTGTAGTTGGGGATGAATGCGGCGGTCAGTGCGCCCTCACCAAAGAGTCGGCGGAAGAGGTTGGGCACGAGGAAGCCGATGAAGAACGCGTCCGCTGCAACACTCAAGCCCAACGCCGCCGCGAGGATCGCATCACGCGCCAGCCCAGCGAAGCGCGATAGCAATGTGAACAAGCTGACCAGCACCGCGTGCCCGACGAACGAGGGCGACGCCGCGTCTGGCGTCGTCAAAGATGGTTCTGCACCACCTTGCAACTTGTCTGATCGTCGCCAAGGCTAAGCCGCCCAACCCATCATGACGAGCAGCACGCCGATCGAGTGGCCAAGCACATCGCCGCCCTGCACGCCTCGGCCGGTGAAGTGCTGCATGACCTCCACCGCGGGTCCGGACAACAGAAGTACGATCAGTGCCGCAGCCGTTGCGCGCCTGGGTCGTTTAGACGCGGCAGGCCAAACGACAATCACAACCAAGGAAACGAAGAAGGCGATGATGCCATGGGTGATGTAATCGAGCCGCCCAATATCGAGCGTGCCTGGCTCGATGATCGAGTCATAGACCGAACGCTTGAGCTTGATTGCTTCACGCATCGCCAAGGGCGACGCCAAGCCATAGATTAGAAACGGCAGCACCAAGATCATTGGCCAGAGGATGAAGCGTGACGCTCCGCCGTGCGATCGTGTCTTGGGTTGTCGTGCAACTAAATAGACGCCGAGGATCGCGATGAAGTTCGTAACCAGGTCCGCGACGCTCACCTTTCGGCCGTCCATCCAGTCTTGCGTGAGCTCATCCACCACGGCATAGGACATACAGATCGCAAGTGCGACCGCACAGCGCATCGTCCACTTTAGACGATGCTTGCCAAGCCCTGAAAGCAGTACGAGAACCATGAGCCCGCCGAAGGCGACGGTGTGCGCGACCTTGTCGAGCATCAACACCTCTTCCAG
>JBGCDC010000058.1:0-6839 GCA_045105055.1 Phycisphaeraceae bacterium
GTTGTGCTCGTCTTTGAAGAGGCGGAACACCTGCGTGCTGCCGTCTTCCTGATACCAACGGGTCCACTTGGGGAAGTCCTCGCGTTGGATGAAGCTGTGGCAAAGCGTGTGGATGCGGATGTCTTTTGGCACCGGCTTGTCCGCGTTGGGTGCCTTGCTCAGCAGCTTGTTGTTGACGTTGATCGTTGAGCCCTTGACCCCGACTTTAGAGTTTTTACCGATTGGGAACGCTTTGCGCTTGAGCAATTCTTTAAACGTCGGGTCTGTACCCTCGCGGATATAAAGTTTCTTGCTGTTCTTCGCCCATGCCTGTTCTTCTAGCGTCGGCAACCCTGCCAGCGCGAGGGCGCCGACCCCGGCTCGGCTTAGCACCGCTCGTCGATTCAAATGCTTTGATTCATCACGCATAACGGCAATCTACTTTCGTTCTCGGCACCAGTGACTCTACACCATTCGATGCTTTTTAACCCCTCAATCTTACCGCAAGGCCGCGAAGAAGCGGCATGCTTTAAGTCCCGTGCCCCGCCTAGCCGACTACACTATCACCTCACCACGACCCGGAGTTGCCATGGCCGTTGAAATCGAAGCAAAAATGCGACTGCACAATCCCGACGCGCTGATCGCCCGTCTAGAAGAGCTCGGCGCGACATTAAAAGACAAGCTCAGCGAGACGAATTCATACTTCGACACGCCGCTGGGCTCGCTCAAGTCCACCGACCAGGGCCTACGTACCCGCGTCGAGGTCGCCAATGCAGGCAGTCCTGACCAAACGATTACGACCCGGATCACGCACAAAGGCCCGCGCACGATGGGCCAGCTCAAGTCCCGTCTGGAGAGCGAGCTAGATGTCGACAACGCCCGCGACGCCGCGGTCCTGCTTGGAGCATTGGGCTATCAGCACGTCCTGAGTTTTGAGAAGCGCCGCGTCCGCTACTTGCTTGACGACTGTCTCGTTGAGCTTGATGAGCTACCCGTCATCGGCCGATTCGTCGAGATCGAAGGCAACAGCGAAGCCGCGGTGATCGCGGTGCGTGAAAAGCTAGGCCTAGCCGACGAGCCGATCATCCGCAGCAGCTATATCGCGATGCTCAAAACCCACCAACAAGAATCGCACAGCAGCGAATCGCTCATTAAGTTCGACGACGCAGCATCGGTCATGCAGGGGTGATTTGTACGTGTGGTTCCTTTTTGCTGCCAGGGTGCTAGGGTGCCAGAGCAAGGCAGCTAAGGCATGTTGAACGGCCAAGGTGCTAAGTTGCCAAGGAAGGGCAAGTTCAATGCAGCGAGTCAGCCGCCGCGTTACCACACAGGGTACGAATCGTGATGTGGCCATCTCTGCAATCGGTTTAGATCACCTCAAAGATCAGGAGCGCACTACCTAGCAGGCTCAGTCCGCCAGCGACCTTGACCCAGGTGTTGGGTTCTTGGAACCATTCTTCGTGCGGCCGATCGCGCTCGAGTAGTTCGACGACGGTGTCGGTGAAGAGGAAGGTAAGCCCGCCAAGGATGCCCAAGGCCAGTTCGCCAAGATTCTTTTCCCAAGTCCCATCTACCGCGACCTTCGTAACGATCGCAACCATCAGCCCTAACGCCAACAGAATCGGCAAGACCGTGTATTTATTGATCTGAATGTGCATGCATTTAGCTTACAAAAACACACTTCTTATGGATGGGTACGAAACGATCTCATTCTCATTCTTGCAAACATCTGTGTCAGCGTCGTCCCCCGCGCTCTCTGCGCCTCCGCGGTTCAACAACCGAACCGAAAAAATTTAACCCCCAGCACAATCAGCATGCACACGATCGACAAATGCTCGCCATAGCTTGGCTGTCATCTCGCCAGGTTGGCCGCCGTTGACGTCGTTCCCGTCGATGGCGGTGACGGACGCGAGCAGTGAGCCCGTGCCGGTGATGAAGACTTCGTTGGCACTGGGCAGGTCCGCAGACGTGAACGCTTGTTCGTGTAGCGGGATGTCCAATTCTTTTGCCAACTCGATCACCACGTTTCGGGTGATACCTTCGAGGATGTAGCGGTCGGCGGGGTGGGTGTATAGCTCGCCATCGAATACTGCGAAGCAGTTGGTGGAGGCGCCTTCGGTGACTCGGCCGTCACGGACGAACAGTGCCTCGCCCGCACCGGCCTTAGCTGCCTTTGTCTTGGCGAGCGAGTTAGGCAGCAGCATTAGCGATTTGATCCAGCAGTTACTCCAGCGGTCGTCCATCGTCGTGATCGCGCTGATGGTGGTCAGGGGGGCGACCTGGCCGAGGGGTTGGGCGGCCTCGGCACTGAGATAAAAGGTCGGCACCAGGTCGTCGGCGATGATGTGGTTGCGTAGCCCGCTGCCGCGCGTGATCTGCCAGTAGACCCGGGCCTCGGTTAGGCCGTTGCGGTGGACGAGTTCGTCGCTGACTGCAGCAATGGCGTCGGCATCACAGTCCAGGTCGATGCCGTCGAGGGACCGGTTCAGCCGATCGAGGTGCTCCGCCATGGTGAAGGCCTTGCCGTGGAAGTAGCGGACGACCTCGTAAACGCCGTCGGCAAAGTGGACGCCACGCTCATCCACGCTCAGGCTCGCGTGGGTGCGGTGCAGGTACTGGCCGTTGAGATAGACGATCGGGGCGGACATGGGGGTGGGTGTTGGGTGTTAGGAATTGGGGCTTGGGGTGCGGAGTCGAAGTCGACGAGGCGGACGAGCCCGCGATGCTTCTGTAGCAGACATCTTCGATAATAGTATCGATGTTACGGCGATAAGAAGCTAAACGGTCGGCCTGCCTTTCCCCAAGACCTAAAACCCAACACCCCAAACCTTCCCTCATTTGCCCGTTTTCCTTGGCCTTATTACACTTTCTCGCTTACCCGCCGACGTTCGGTGGGCCCACGCGGTTGGGGAAAACATATGAAGTTTGACCTAATCGACCGAGTGACCCAGCGTGACGCCACGTCGTTGTCTGCGGTGAAGAACGTCTCAGCGGCCGAGGAGTACCTTGGCGATCACTTCCCAGGCTTCCCGATTTTGCCTGGCGTGATGATGCTCGAGACGCTCGTGCAGGCGGCCCGGCACTTTGCGGCGGGCAGTGAAGACCCGCCGAATCGACCTTTGGTGATCAGCGCGGTCCGCAACGTGAAGTACGCGGGGATGGTTCGGCCTGGGCAGACGCTCGACGTCACCGTCACGCTCCGCAAACGCGACGGCCACGCGTACGACTTTCAGGGTATTGGTAAAGTGAACGACCAAGTCGCCGTCCAAGGACGGTTCTCTTTAGAGCCCATCGCGGGCGACGACCGATAGGCAAAACAGACAGACACAAAAGCAAGGAAAGCAACGATGTCACTGAGCGACGAAGAAATCTTTGAAAAGGTCCAGGAAGTCATGGAAGAAGCCCTCGGCGTCGACGACGACGAGGTCACCCCAGAGGCGACCATCGGCGAAGACCTCGGGGCAGAGTCTATCGACTACCTCGACATCAGCTTCCGCCTCGAAAAAACCTTCGACATCAAGATCGGCGAGTCGGAAATGTTCGACCCTAACGTCTTGTCCAACGAAGAATACGCACAGGACGGCGTCGTCACCGAAGCGGGCATCGCGGCCCTGCGTGAAAAGATGCCGCACGCCAACCTCGACGCCTTCGCTGAAGACCCACAGGTCGACAAGCTCGGCGACGTCTTCACCGTCGACATGGTCTGCAAGTTCGTGAAGTCGAAGATCGCGTAAGCAGGTTTCAGTTCGCAGAGATCAGGTGGCAGGCCCGATCGCTGATCCCCGACACCTGCCACCGGCGACCTCATCTCATGCGCTGGCTTTGGCTCGATCGCATCTTGGAACTCGATAAGGCCAAGCGCTGCGTCGCTATCCGTAACGTCACCGCTGCGGAAGATGTCCTGCACGACCACTTCGCCGCGAGCAAATCCGCGGGCGGCTTTAACGGCGGTCCGACTGGCTGCGCTCCTGACGCGGAGCACCCGGCCTACCCGGTCATGCCCAACAGCCTGATCATTGAAGGCTACGCGCAAACTGCGGGTATCCTCACTGGCCACGCCAACGATTTCAAAGAAAAAGTCATCCTCGCCAAGATCGGCAAAGCCCAATTCACCGGCGTCTGCGCCACGCCTGGCACGACGATCCGCCACACCGCCGAGATCACCAGCCTCGACGATCGCGGCTCCTCGACGCAAGGCAAAGTCGAACTTATCGACTCGGCCGACCCGTCTGCCGAGCCTAAGCTCCTTGCGACGATCGAGATGATGTTCAGCCACATTGATCAGAACATGCAGGGCCTAGAGTTCCCCGAAGAAAACTTCGTTTTCACCGACCAGTTCATGGACCTGCTGGCACGTTCGGGCGTGAAGTAGTCCAGAGCGTCTCTTGACAGATTATCAATCAACGCATGCTGCGACTGCCTGTTTAGATAGTCTGCCTGCTCAAGTGGTTGTGGGAAAGACATTTCTGTGTTGTTGTAATTTATCGTGCGGTAGGATGCTCCTTAACGTGCAACTTAAATCTAATCCGGATCCAATATGCCAAAGCTCAACTGTAATCGCCGAACGTTTCTCCATCGTGGCTCGTGCTATCTGCTTGCGGCAGGAGCGGGGCTTGCTTCATCAGGGAAGCTGCTCGCTGCCGAGACCAGCGCCAAGCCTGCGGTTCGGTTCGGGATGATGACGGACATGCACCACTCAGATAAAAAGATGCGGATCAACCGCTACTACCGCAAGACACTTGAGAAGCTCCAAGTTGCTGCGGTCGAGCTGAAGAAAGCCAAGCCCGCGTTTGTTGTCGAGCTAGGTGACTTCATCGACAAAGCGAAAGAAGTCGAGGTCGAGCTTGGCTACCTCAAGCGTATCCATCAGGACTTCGACAAGCTGCCCGGTGAAAAGCACTACGTCCTTGGCAACCACTGCATCGACACGCTGACCAAAGAGGAGTTCCTCGGCGTCGTCGGCCAAGAGAAGTCCTACTACTCCTTCGATGAGGGCGGGGTCCACTTCGTCGTGCTTGATTCATGCTTCTTAAAAGATGGCACACCCTATGGCCGAAATAATTCGAGGTGGAATGATGCCAACTTCCCACAAGAGGAACTCGACTGGCTAGCCAAGGACCTGAAGCAGACCAAGAACAAGGCGATCATCTTCGTTCACCAGCGGCTGGATACCGAGGATGGCTACTCGGTCAACAATGCCGACGCGGCACGCAAGGTCCTTGAAGACGCTGGTAACGTGCTTGCGGTTTTTCAGGGCCACAGCCATAAGAACAAACACAACATGATCAACGGGATCCACTACTGCGTTCACCGCGCGATGGTTGAGGGTGGCGAAGAGGGCGACAACGGCTTCTCAACGCTAGATGTCTTCGCGGATGGCACGATCAAACTCACGGGCTTCTTCGATCAGAAGAACTACGAGTGGCAGGCGAAAGCGTAGGGCGATCGGTTTATCTCGATAGCCGCTTCGTCTTTAGCTTGTCCTTACCGATTTCAACGATTTCAAACGAGACGTTTCGCTGTTTTTTGCCCGCTTTGTCCGAGATGTGGATTTCGTCGCCTTTTTGCGTCCACGTCCCCGCGACCATCTTGTGTGCATCGGTGGGGTGTAGGTAGAGGTACTCGCAACTGCCATCTTTTTTGAAGACGTAGCGCATGCGGAATCGGCTGGGCGGCCAGTCCCTTGAATCGGTCCGCAGGAAGATGTCGGGGTCGTCCCACTTCTTTTTGTCTTCGTAAGAACTGGTCCACTTGCCGATGAACAGATCGCTGGCATCGCCCGCCTCTGCATTTTTACCCTTGCTCTGTTCGCCTTGGATCATCTTTACCGCGGCTTTGCCCAGTGCGTCGCCGACGAGGAAGTAGCTTTCTGCGTTGCCGAACCAGTGGTGACCGTGGCCTTTGTTGGGTGAAAGCTCAGCGGGGCGGGCGAAGGCGGCGGTCTCAACGAACACAGCGTGGTCGATCTTGGCGGTGCCTGCACGTTGTTGCTTACGGAAGGTGTCCATGCCACTGCCGGGCTTGGCGGGGCCGCTGTTGCCGAGCTCTCCGAGGACGAAGGGCAGCTTCGATGATTTGAATTCTTCGCGGATGTCTTTGGCCAGGAGCACTAGGTTGTCTGCGTAAGCGGCGGTCGCTTCTTTGTCGACCATGTCATTCCAACCCTGTTGCCAGATGAAGCCAGCGATCTCATATCCCTTGCCTTTTATCTCGGCGAGGGCCTCGCGGACTTCGCTGACCATCTGCGTGTAGTAAGGCCCAGTCTCCCCGGCGGCGCTTGGCGGGCGGAAGTCTTTGTGGAGGCTCTTGCCGCCCCACGCGGTTTTGATGAGCAGCACGGGTTGTTTTAGTGCGTCGCCGACGACGTGGCCGAACTGGAGTTCCGGGCCGATGTGCGATTCCCCGCCGTAGCCGGTGTAGCCGAGGCTGAGCTTGCCCGAGCGGACTTTGTCTTTGACCTTGTACCAGATGACCACATCGTCGCGCTCCACCCATTTGCCGTCAGCGTCGCGCAGGTGCTTCATCTGGTCTTTGGATGCCGAGTGCTTCATCGACCAGATGAGGTTGCCCTTGCCCGAGTTGTAGTCGCGCTCGCCGTCGTAGGAGACGACGCCATGGCCCTGCATATTGGATTGGCCTGCAAGAATGAAGACCTGGATGGGCTCGTCTGCGACGGCGGCGGTCGTTGTCAAAATCAAAGCGATAGCGGTGAAGAATCGAGTCAAGGTTGTTAGCACAGCGTGCCTCCTGTTGGTTGGTTTCGGCTTGTCTTCGGGAACAGCGAGCGTATCTTCGGACGGGTGGGCGTGCGATCCGAGCGGGTAAAAAAAAAGGCGCCACGCCCCTTGCGGAACGCGGCG
>JBGCDC010000059.1:0-9068 GCA_045105055.1 Phycisphaeraceae bacterium
GATCGTTCCGTTCTTAGTCGTGACCACACCGGTAGGATCGATCGTATTACCCGTAATGCCTGCAAAGCCTGTACCTGCGTAGCCGGTTTCGACGAGAACGAAGCTAGCCGCCACGTTGGTGGTAGAGGCAGATGCCGCGTCGGCAGCGCCTGCTTCGACGATCGAGTCGGCGGTGAAACCCGTGCCGCTGATAGGGGCCGCATAAGCAGCTCCCGTCAGTCCGGCAGCGGCGAAGAGCATGGCGGTGGTCATTAAACGTTTCATATCAAATCTCCAAAATAGGAAGTGTAAAGTGAGGTCCACGAACACCGTGGCCTCGTCAGAAATGGTGTCATAAGGATTTAAGTTGGGTTTCGAAGCCAAGTACTTCATATCGAAGTTCCCAGTGTATGTACCACTGAAAAAGCGTCTCTCTCGCATTACGAATTTCGACCTCGACGATGTTCTCGCCGTGACGTAGTGCGGAGCTCGGGATGGGGATCAGGGCCGTATTCTTTGTGCCTAGTAATTCGCCGCGGTTGACACGCTTGCTTAGCGGCTCAACGGTCTGTCCGTTGATCGTTAACGCATGTAAAACGTTAGCCGATGCGTACTCCATATACAGATCGCCCGCGTCGAGCCTGACCGATTCGGGCAGGTCGATCGTTGTGCTAATGACGAGTCGCGATGGGTCTGTAATTCCGGTGTCTACCGGATAGCCCTGCAATTGATCGCCCGGGATAAAGAGCAAGTATTGGGCACGCTCTGGGTCGTTGCCCGGCGAAGGGTGGTGGGGATGAGTCGATAGCTGGACATGCAGAGCGATAGGTTTTTCGAGCGGGCCGCTGCCGTCGGCGACAATCTGCCAGTGAGGGTCCGGCTTGCCTTCTGCGATTGCTAATCCCGTGCCACGGAGCGTGTAGCTCTGGTAGGCAGAGCGGAAGATCTGGCTTGTGAACTCGGTTGCGGAGACTTGTTTGGACCCATGCGTATGGCGTACGGCCTGTCGTTCAACAACGCGATACGGCGCCGATGACGCTGAACCATCGGCCGATTGAAGTTCAACCTCGACTTCGCCTTGAAGGACATGTACCTCGGTACAAACTGGGCTCGTCGCGTCCACGGCGAAGCGCGTCCCCAAGTCCGTCACATCCAATCCCGGTGATTGGACGAGGAAGCCTTTGGACGACTCGGTCTCGCAAATGCCGATGAGTTTGCCCGCGTGCAGGCGGATCGCGTTGTCGTTGTCGAGCAACTCAACCGTTGCGGGTGCTTCGAGGATCGCGATCGCGCCGTCGTTGGTTGTGATCTCGGCGAAGCCTACGGTAAGCGTCAAGCGGTCGCCGGGATGTAGATTGGTGCCGGGGGTGAAGATAACAGGGGACGCTAAAGCTTCCCCTGCCGAGGCGGAGGACCACACGGCGTTGTGAGTTGCGGTGATTGTGGCGACGGCTGAACCGCGCGTCGTTGACTCCGTCGGAGCCTCAGGCTCGATGAACTCTGTCGGCGTGTTGTTGTTTGCGATCGGGTTTGCGCTGGGGCCGACTAAGTTGGATAGCAGGATCACTGCCAAGACAAGTGCGGCGGCGAGGGAGCCGAAGGCCAGGACTCTTTTTTTGTATGGGCTTAACAGGTAAGCGGTGGCCGAGGCGATCTGCTTGAAGGTCAGCGGCTCGGTGTGGTCTTGCAACTTGATATCGACACTCGACACATCGGCGGACAGATCGACAAGCTGTGGCTCGGCGAGTTGCTCGCGTCGGGCCAGTTCCTTGAGTAGGTCCGGACCCGTGAGGTGCTTGAGCTCGTTGATCGCCGCGCCTTCGCTCTTGAAGGCTTCCTGCGCGAGCACCATCGTGTCAACGAGGTCTTTACAGTCCGCAGCGGCTTGCGCATTGGTGAGCAGGTGTTGCTCTAGCTTTGCTGCTGCTTCGGCATCGAGTCGGCCGTGCAGGTAATCCCAGAACAGTTCGGTCAGCGCGTCGTGGTTCGGCGTGTTGTCGGGTTGACTCATGAGGCACCCCCGATCGAGCCAAGTCGGTCCTTAATGCAATGGGCCAAGGCGACGTGGATGCGCTTGATCGCTTTGTAGATGGCTTGGTCGGACTTACCAAGCTGCTCAGCGATCTCGGCAGGCTTGAGGTCTTGCTCGTAACGCAGGGCGAGCAGATCGCGGGAGTGCTTGGGCATCGTGTCGATGCAGCGGCGGAGCGAGGCCATGCGATCGGTCTCGGTGGCGCGGGCAGCGTTGCTAACGTAATTTTCGAAGAGGTCGAGGACCTCAGGCGAGAGGTACGCGGCGTGCCGACCACGGTTTCGGCGGAGCTCTAAGCCACGCAGCCGGATCGCCTGACGAAGCCAAGGCACGATGTGCTCGGCATCGACGATCTGCTCGGCTTTACGGATCGCGGCGAGCGACACATCCTGAAACACATCGTCAGCAAGCTGCGCATCGCCAACCACAACCCATGCGTAGCCAATCAGGCTCGACCGGTGCTGGTGCAGTGCTTCGACAATGTGTTCAATCTGGACAGGCATAGTACTTCCAACGATGTACTGCCTGAGTAGACAGAAATTAGACACGTATTCCTAATTATTTATAGCTACCCCCTAAGAATCATGGCCAATCGCCGTCCGATGCGGCCCTATTGGGGCGTCAGGATGGAAAAATCACGAAATGGCCTGAGTAAGGAAGCGACTGATCGCACGGAACGAGGCTTCAGTGGCGATAGAAAAAAGCCTCCGTCATGAAGACGAAGGCTTTTCAATGCCCGTGACAGGATTCGAACCTGTACGCCATTGCTGGCACTGCCACCTGAAGACAGCGCGTCTGCCAATTCCGCCACACGGGCGTGAGGGGGATCGCGTAGTTTAGCTCGGGTCGTGCAAGCGTCAAGCGAGTTTTGTTTAAGTGGGTGCCACGGTCGATCTGCAACGCAGTCGCCCGTGTGAGCGAGATTGCGTGACGGCCAAGCATAGAACTCGGAGCTGTGGTTACGCACGGGCGACCGCTGAAGCGGATCGAACGTGGCACCCGGTGCTTGGGCTAAGCGATGATCAACTCAAGTCGAGCAGCGTGATGTTCGTGTTGGAGTAGATGCAGAGTTCGCCCGCGATCTCTAGGCCGTGCTGACAGATGTCGGCTGGGGACTGGTCGGTGTGTGCAAGCAACGCGCGGGCGGCGGCGGTGGCGAAGGTGCCGCCCGAGCCGATGCCGATGACGCCGTCGCTGGGCTCGATGACGTCGCCAGTACCTGAGACGAGCAGCGACACCTCGGCGTCGGCAACCACAATCAACGCCTCGAGCTTACGTAGCGCCCGATCGGTCCGCCACTGCTTGGCAAGCTCTACTGCGGCCTTCTTAACGTTCTGCGGAGACGCTTCGAGGTAATTCTGAAACCGTTCGAGCAGCGCGAAGGCATCCGCAGCAGCGCCTGCGAAGCCGACGACGACGCCCTTGCCACCGGCCCCGACCTTATCGAGGCGGCGCACCTTCACCGCGTCGGCCTTGGCCACCGCATTGTTCATCGTGACCTGCCCATCGCCAGCGATCGCGACTTTGTCACCACGGCGGACACAGAGCACGGTCGTGCTGCGGATATCGAGTCTCTTTCGTTTCTTTGGCATGGCGACCATTCTAGACCCGCGCAGCGGGAGACGCGCAGCGGCCCGTTCGAATCAGCACAGAACCAAGAGGCGCCGCATGTCTCCCGCTACACCGCGCACTGATCTGCTTTAAGCTCTCGCCATGCATCCAGCAGCCCATGATGAAAGCGGACACATCCCCGTTCTATTGAACGAAGTTCTTGCATACTTGGACCTTGAGCGTGATCGGCCGGGCCTACGCGTTCTCGACTGTACGCTCGGCCGAGGCGGGCACGCGACGCACATCATCCCCAAGCTCGGCCCAGGTGGGCACTATGTCGGCATGGACTTAGACCCGGGCAATCTGGCGTACGCGAAAGAACGGATGGAGGCCGTGTGTCCCGAGGGAGTCACGCTGCATTTGAGCAACCGTAGCTTCGCCGCAGCGGAATCAGTCTTTATTGCCCCAGAACTCGACGCATTCGACGTGATCCTCGCCGACCTTGGCTTTGCATCCAACCAAGTGGACGACCCTGAACGTGGCCTATCGTTCAAGCACGACGGCCCTCTGGACATGCGGCTAGACCCCAACGGCGCGACGACCGCAGCGGACCTTGTCAACCGGGTTGGGGAGACAGAATTGGCGGACATCATCTTCCGCTTTGGCGATGAACGTTTAAGCCGACGGATCGCACGGAAAATTGTGCAAGCGCGGGCGGATCAGCCGATCTCTACAACATTGGAGCTCGCCGAGTTGTGCAGGCGTGCCTACGGGCCAAAAGGCAACAGCCGGATCGATCCGGCGACACGCACCTTCCAAGCCCTAAGGATCGCAGTCAACGGCGAGCTCGACGCACTGGACATGCTGCTTAAGCGGCTGCCCAGGCTCATGGCTGAAGATGGCTTGGTCGGCATCATCAGCTTCCACTCGCTCGAAGATCGCCTCGTCAAACGGGCCTTCCAAGACGCGGAAAAGCAAGGCACGATGAAGCGGGTCACACGCAAACCCGTCACCGCCACAACCGAAGAAGAGCACAACAACTCACGCAGCCGCAGCGCCAAATTCCGCGTTGCAAAACGGCTCGGCAACGACGACAACAAGCAAGATAAAAACCTGGCCAAGCACAACCCGACGACCGGCACCAATTGATAGAATCTCCCGGTCGTCACGGAAGACGACGGCCCAACCCACGGATGGATAGATATGGCTCGCGAAACAAAAGTTGGACTCATTGTTGGCCTAGGGGTAATCCTCTTCGTCAGCGTCTTCGTCTCGGATTACCTCTCCGTCCCCCGACAGCAAGAAGCACTCGGCGGCGACGAGAACCTGCCCAACTTTGTTGAGCAGACCACCAACCAGCCCGAGTTCGTCCTCACCCGCGAAGACGAGACCGCCCCGGCGACCCCCACGCTGACCCCACGCGATCTCGCCGCGGTCAGCCTCGAAAACATCGAGCAGTACCAAGGCACCCCCGCCGAGCCCGGGTCCGTCACCATCGGCGCCCCGCCGTTCCGCGAAGCACCCACCCTCGCTGGCCCAATCGACGACTCCACCCCTATCGCTTACAACCCGCGCGGCACAAACCCAGACCCGGTCGGCTTTGCTCCCGTCGATGATGGGCACCTCGCCCTAGGACACCAGCTCTCGCCCGACCCTCGCGGCGGCCCGGGCACCAACCCGCTCGCTCACCTCGCACACGTCGAACTCCCTGAGCCGATCCTGATCAACGCGCAACCGAAGAAGATCGAGCACAAAGTCGCTTCCGGCGAAACGCTCACCGCGATCGCACGCAAGCACTACGACGGCGACGGCAACATGTGGCGATCCATCCGCGACGCCAACCCCGGCAAGGTCGGCTCCAACGGCGAAGTCGTCCAAGGCATCGTCCTCAACATCCCCAAACGATCGACCCAAGGCGACGACCCGACAGGTGACCTCGCTGAGCGCAGCGCCAACGGCACCGAACGCCCCACCCGCCAACGCGTCCGCATGGTCACCGTGCAAGAAGGCGAAACCCTCAGCGAACTCGCATCTAAGCACCTCGGCTCGGCTGGCAAGTGGCAGCTCATCATGGATGTCAACACGGATGTCCTCGAAAAGCCAACGCAACTGCGTGCCGGCATGAAGCTGCGCATCCCCGCAGAGCCCGTTGTTGCCGTGATCGAAGAAGCCAACGAAGCGCTGACCACCACTGGCAACACCCGCGAAGCTCAGCCGACACGCGATACACAACCCGACACGACTAAAACCTACACCGTCAAAGAAGGCGACAGCCTCTACCGCATCGCACAAAAGCTGCTCGGCGACGGCGACCGTTACGACGAGATCTTCAAAGCCAATAAAGACAAGCTCAAGACCGCTGGCGACATCAAAGTCGGCATGACGCTCAAGCTACCTAAACGCTAAGCCAAGGCATCCTTGCCTTTGGTGGGGCGGGCATCTTGCCCGCCACGGAACTCCTTATCACCGTCACTCACTAGCTAGCCCTGACTCCACCGATGACTCTTCGTTACTTAGCCGTTGTGGTCCTTCTCTCCGCCGTTGGCGCGGGGCTGCTTGGTCTGCGTCAGCAGCAGCTCAACGACAAGCACGCCATGGCCCAGTCTCACGCCGAGATGAAAGAGGGCCGAGAGCACATCAAAGACTTGCAAGTCCGCATCGCGAAGATGACGCGCCCCGACGCGCTCTACGAGGCGATCGAACGAGCCGAGCTACAAGTCGAGCCGATCGCACGCCGTCCCGTCGAGCAAGAAGAAGACACCGAAGAAACGGGGCCGACCGATGGCTGACCAAACACCCCCCGACGCGCCAATCGATCCGACAAAAGCCGGGCCCTATCGCCTGACCGACTTCACGCCGCCGCAAGACGTAGAAGAAGTCGCGCAGCGGCGGAGCAACCGCTTGTCATGGACCGCTCGCACCGTCGTGATCGGCTTGACACTTGTCTTCGTAGGGTTGCTTGGCCGTGTGTATCAGCTCCAGGCCTACCCCGACAAACAAATCGAATCACTACAACACTCACAGATCGGCACCGCGCACATGGCCGCGATGCGTGGCGGACTCATCGACCGCACCGGCCGAGTCCTCGCCGCCACGCGCGTCGGCTACCGCCTCTTCTGCGACCCACTCTTCATCGAAGACCGCACGATCTTCGGCGAGACCGTCGGCTACGAGCTGGGCTACAACCCCGCCGAGATCGACATGAAGCTCTCGGGCCGAAGCCACAAGCGATACGTGCTGCTCGACGACCGGATGAATGATGACCAAGTCGATCGGTTTAAAGACCTCGACCTGCCCGGCATCTACATGGAACCCATCACCGTCCGCGACTACCCGCAAGGGCCGTTGGCGGGCACGCTGCTCGGCTTCGTCGGGCGCGATGGCGATGGGCTCGAAGGCCTCGAACGCTACTGGGAAGACCGCCTCCTCGCCAAGCCCGGCTCATTCAAGTTCATGCGCGACTATAAACGAAGGCGCATGTGGGTCAACGGCGAAGACTACGTCCCCTTCGAAGACGGCGAGAACATCCGCCTGTCGATTGATGCCTACATCCAACGCATCTGCGAAGAAGAACTCAAGGCTGCTGTCGATGCCTTCGGAGCCGAGTCCGGCCAGATCATCGTGATGCAGCCCAACACCGGCGAAGTCTTGGCCATCGCGACCTACCCGACCTACGACCCCAACAATTTCGGCGATGTCGATGATGCCAAGCGGCGCAACCGACCGGTCACCGATGTGTTCGAGCCCGGCTCGATCTTTAAGCCCTTCATCTGGGCCGGCCTGACCGAGATGAAGGCCGCGCGTCCCAACGAACGCATCGACACGACGACCAGCGGCGTATGGGTCATGCCCAACGGCCGACGCCTCCGCGATGTGCGAGGCAAGGGCGTAATCACTTGGCACGAGATCCTCAAGTACTCGTCCAACATTGGTATGGCCAAGGCCGCGCTCCGCGTAAGCATCGAAGACATCTACAACATCATGCGTTCCTTCGGCTTCGGTCGGCCTAGCGGCATCGACCTGCCCGGCGAAGTCAGCGGCCTGCTCACCATGCACGAGCACCGCGGCGCACAAAGCTACTCGCATGGCTCTTGGCCGATGGGTCAAGAGATCGGCGTCACAGGCATCCAGATGGTCCGCGCGATGTGCGTCCTCGCTAACGGCGGCGTCATGGTCGAACCACGCATCGAAGCCTGGCGACCGGCAGACGACGGCGCAGCACTAACCAGCCCACAGCGCGTCGTCAGCCCACGCACCGCAGAAGCAACCCTCTACGCCATGCGCGACGCGGTCGTTAGCGGCACCGGCAAGAAAGCCAACTCGCCCTACTACGACCTCTGGGGCAAGACCGGCACCGCGCAACTCCCCAAAGAAAACGGCGGCGGATACCACCAAGACCGCTACGTTTCATCCTTCCTCGGCGGCGCGCCAGTCGAACAACCACGCCTCGTCGTTGGCTGCTTCATCAAAGACCCCAAACGATCCCTCGGCCACTATGGCGGCGTCGTTGCAGCACCGCCCGTCCGTAACGTCGTCGAACGCTCGCTCATCTACCTCGGCGTCTCGCCCAACCCCGGAACCGACCTCAACGAACGCATCGACAACCGCTACGAGATCATCGAGTAGCAGTAACAAACAGTTGTCTATAAATAGCCGCGATGCTATGCATTGCAGGTTGTCTCATTACAGCTTCATACGACGACTCCTGCGACGCGTAGCGCTGCGGCTATTCCCTTAGAATGCACTCTCATAATTACAACCACCCCAAGGAACCCACCTTGAAACGCACCCCTTTCCATAACTACCACAACGACCACGATGCGAAGTTTGTCGACTTTGCCGGCTGGGAAATGCCCATCCGCTACGGCTCAATCATCGAAGAACACAACCAGTGCCGAACCAGCGGCGCAGTGTTCGATGTCTCGCACATGGGCCGCGTCCGCATCACCGGCCGACACGCACGCAAGTTCCTCGAAACGCTCCTGACGCGCAAGGTCAGCGATATGGTCGAGGGACAGGCCCGCTACGCGCTGATCTGCAACGAACAAGGCGGCGTCATCGATGACATCCTCGTCTATAAGTTCCCGGACGACTGGATGATGGTCGTCAACGCAAGCAACCGCGAGAAGGTACTCGCGCACATGGACGCGGTCGCCAAGCAGTTCGACTACACGGTCAAGATCAACGACCAGACCGAGTCGACCGCCATGCTCGCGATCCAAGGGCCCAAGGTCATGGAGAAGATCGGCTCGTTCTCCAAGACCGTGCCGAACATGAAGAACTATCACTTCACCGAGAAGAACCTGATGATCTTGAAGATGATCATCAGCCGGACCGGCTACACCGGCGAGGACGGCGTCGAAGTCATCCTCGGCGCGAAGATGGCCAACATGGCGATCAAGCTATTGCTCAAAGACAAGGGCGAAGGCGTGATCAAGCCCGCGGGCCTCGGCGCACGCGACACGTTGCGCATCGAAGCAGGCATGCCGCTGTATGGCCACGAGCT
>JBGCDC010000060.1:0-2403 GCA_045105055.1 Phycisphaeraceae bacterium
GCATCCCCGTTCCCGATCTACCATCGAGGTGATCCGGGAGATTGCTGTGAGCCCATTATTGCACTGAAAGAGCGCGCCGTGACCCGGCAGCGATCGTGCTCTAAATCCGTGTGGCACAGTCTCTTCGCCAGTCACTCTGCATAAAGTACCAACCTGATGCATTTGAACAAGGCGAATCGACTGATCCATCGGTGGGCGACAGTAGTCGTGGCGGGCCCAATTTTGGTCATGATCTTGACAGGCATGATGCTGCAATGGAAAAAGCAGTTTGCCTGGATGCAGCCTCCGACGCAGCGTGGTGTCGCAACCGCCCCGTTGCTCGGATTCGGTGAGATTCTAAGTTCTGCTGTAGCGGTTGAAGAAGCAGGCATCGATAGCTGGGGCGATATCGATCGACTCGACGTGCGCCCGGATAAAGGCATCGTCAAAGTCCGAGCACGCTCTGGTTGGGAAGTCCAAATCGACACATCGACGGGTGATGTGCTTCAAACGGCATATCGCAGGTCGGACCTGATCGAGAGCCTTCACGACGGGAGCTACTTTCACTCGGCTACCACACTCTGGGTCTTCTTCCCAGCGGCCGTTGCCTTATTGCTCATGTGGGGCACCGGTATCTATATGTTTCTCCTCCCGTACATCGCGCGACGCAAGCGCCGTGCCCGCGCTCGTGCGACGATACGCGAGTCAGCAGAGCCCGCTGAACGCTAGACGTTGGTTGTCAAGGCGAAGGCACCCGCCCCGGGGTCCACGGGAGCCCCGCGTCCTCAAGGGCTCGTTCCAGTCTGGGTAGATCGGTCAGTACCAACTCGCGTAACTCAGCCGTCATCCCGGCAAGAGCCTCGCGCGCGATGGCGAAGGACTCGAGGTGCGTCGGCGTCGGTCCGTGCAGCGAGTACCCGGTGCCGATCTGGACGACGCTCAGGCGCCTCTCGATTGAGACGGGGCCCTGATCGTTCGCCATGCCGCGCCGTTGGTTGCCCGAGAGCCGCTCTTGCATGCCGGCAATGCGTCGCTCCATTAAGCGGACTTCCTTGGCGAGATCCGGCGAATCCACGATCGAACGATCGAGGGTTGCCCGAATGGCTTCCAGTCGCTGTTTCGTCTCTGCGAGCGCGCTCCGTGTTCCGGAGACGTCACGCTGCACCTCGGCAAGTTCCCGCCTGAACGCGGCAAAGTCACTCGGGGACGCGCCCGGCAGTGTGCCACCTTCATGCATCGGAACAACTTCAAACTGCTGCGACTTCCCGGTATCGATCAGTTCACCGTCGACGCGTGTCGCCAAATGAACGGTGTATGTGCCGGGTGCAGCGAGCACGCCGTCGTCCCAGGCCCCGATCACGGGTTCGTTCGCGCCCGGGCCTTCGCCGGGCGACCACGAGTTCGCAGATGGATAGGTGAGGCTCCAGCTCACGCGGTGGATGCCTTTGCCTGCCGGTCCGGTGATGTGTCGGACGACTTGGCCGTCCGAGTCGCGCACGGTGAGCACGACCGCCGGTTTTTCTTCCAGTTCTTCCTCGCGGAGTGTGTCCCAGCCCGGCGTAGGTGTATCGCCGCCTTCCTTGGAGATCTCCGCCTCAATCTCCGTTCGCTTCTGTTTCTGTGTCTGGAGCGACTCTTTTAGGTAGTACGTGAAAGTCGCGCCGAAAGGCGGGTTGGGAGCGACAAAGAAACCGTCTCCCTGCGAAGCCTTTCGGCCATAACCCATCGTTCGGCGGGGGACGTACCACCAAGCGTCGCGCACCGAGAAGAGGTCCGCGTCCTGCTCGAGCGATGCATCTGAAACCTCGCGGAGCGCCGAGTAGTCGTCGAGCACATAAAAGCCTCGGCCGAACGTCGCTCCCACGAGATCGTTCTCGCGAGTCTGGATCACGAGATCTCGGAACGGGATATTGGGCACGCCGCCGGTCAACTCAACCCAGCGTTCACCGCGGTCGGGGCTGAAGAAAACTCCGAACTCGGTCCCAAGGAACAGCAACTCCGGTTTGATGTGATCCTGGACCAGCCTCCATGCAAGATGGCGTTCGGGCAGATCGCCACGGAGCGAGGTCCACGAACGGCCCCGATCATTGCTTACGAGCACGTAAGGCTCGAAATCACCGGCTTTATGGTTGTCGAGACAGACGTAGACCGTGTCTGTGTCATGCAGGTCGGCTTTGATGTCATTGACAAACGAGAAGTCCGGCACCCCTGGTAGTGGGCCCGCTTGGCGCCAGCTTCTGCCGCCGTTCTCGGTCACGTGAATCAGACCGTCGTCTGTTCCGGCGTAGATGAGCCCGGCTTGGTTAGGTGACTCCGACAGTGATGTCACGGTTCCATACTTCGACATCGCGTAGAGATCCCAGATGGCGTCGAAGCTCCACGTCCGCCCCATCATCGGCTGTTCCAGCCGGTCGAGGTCTCGTG
>JBGCDC010000061.1:0-3835 GCA_045105055.1 Phycisphaeraceae bacterium
CTCCACGCCCTGGGCGTCAAGCTGCACCACCTCTACGCCGAGCCCACCGGCGACTTCCCGCATACACCCGAGCCGACCAAAGAAAACCTCGTCGAGCTCAGCGAACAAACCGCCAAGTTCGGCAACGACGTCGGCTTCGCGCAAGACCCCGATGCCGACCGCCTTGCCATCGTCGATGAGAACGGCACGTACATCGGCGAAGAATACACCCTCGCCCTCTGCGCTTTGCATAAGCTCGGCAAAGGCGACGCCATCGCCGCCAACCTCTCGACCAGCCGAATGATCGACGATATCGCGGCCAACGTCGGTGGCAGCGTCATCCGCACACCCGTCGGCGAAGCCAACGTCACCCAAGGCATGCGCGACAACAACGCCACCCTCGGCGGCGAAGGCAACGGCGGCATCATCGACAACCGCGTCAGCCAAGTCCGCGACTCCATCATCGGCATGGCCTACATCCTCGAACTCATCGCATCACGCAAACAAAAACTCAGCGACATCGTCAAAGACATCCCCGCCTACGCGATCGTCAAAGACAAAGCCGATGTCGATCCCGCCGTCTTAAAAACAATGCCCGAAAAGATGCAAGCCGCCTTCGCGACGCAAAGAATCGACCTACAAGACGGCGTACGCATTGACTGGGAAAACAAGTGGGTCCACGTCCGCCCGAGCAACACCGAACCCATCATCCGCGTGATTGCCGAAGCAAGCGACGAGGCCGAGGCCAAAGCGCTCGTCCAACAAGTCCGCGACGTACTGGGGCTGAATTAAATCATGGTGTTGTAATGGACCGAGAAACACTTCAAGCGCAATTACGCAACGCCACAACTCTAGCCGTTGATGGCGCAAAACAATACGTCTTAAATAAACTTCCGCCTACGTACCGCTACAGGGTTTTATTGAATCAAAGCTATGACGGGAACGGAGAGCCAGATGAAATACTTTTTCCGGAAGAAGATAACCTGACTCTGGAAGAAAAAACCGATAGTGAAGTCATCGGTATTCTTTGGCGTGACCATGCTGTCCCAGAGTGGATCAACATCAACGTTAACTCAGTTAATGCTGAAAGAACACTGCTTGAGCTTACGTGCTGCGGTCGATATTCCTCCGACCACGATAGGCTTTACTATTTTGAACAGGGCACTTACCCATTCGGTATTAAAAGTCCTCTACTCCCGCCGCAATGGGATCGAAAAACCAAATTCTCATTGCCAAAAGAATAAATGCGCTACCAATCCGTCCGGATCTCTACCGGCTGACGTTCGCCCTTGGGTAGCATCGGCTTGTCCGGCCAGGCCGGCTCGAACGTCGCGGTCAGCACCGTGCGGAAGCGCGGCAGGTCCGTGTCGGCTGGGCCGATCTTTAACGGCAACACATACGCCCGCGCGATCGGGTCCCAGAGCTCGGCCTGCTGTTCCTTCGTCGTCAGATCAAAAGACCAGCGGAAGCCACGCTGCCGACCCGCATCGTTGAAGATTAACTGCCCATTGCGGTCGAGCACGCGAAGCTCAACTGTTAACTTGCCCACATCCTTTGTTGGCTCGTTGAACTGATCCAGCAACTCAACACGCGCCTCAAGCCGAAGTGCCTCGCGTTCCTTCACATACCGCGACGCGGGGTGGACCCGCACATCTGCGGCACACGGAAACCACTTGGGCCATTGTTTCTCTTGCGCCGCCGCGGCTTCTTGATCAACTCGGCGGTCGTCAGGGTTCACCGCCGTGCCCTTAGGCGCGCAGCCCGATAGGCAGAGCAGCAGCGCAACAACATGGCTCAGGCGTAAACAGTTTGCAGACATAAACGGAGCATAAGGCGATCGACGCGCCCCAACAAACCTAGCTCACGCGCTGGTTGGCATTAAGGCGTTCAAGAAGCTCGGCCAATCGTTGCTGTGTTTGGCCAAATCGCTCGATCGTTGCCGTGTTTCCTGTAACTAGATCGATCAACGTTTGAAGCTCTTCCTGCTGCGCAATGAGCCGTTGGTGAGCTTGGGTGAGTTCCTGTTCTCGCTTGCGGGAATAGACACGCTCCCAAATCCAGAGCGCGCCCATGAGGCCGGCCATGCCAAATTGTGTGAGTTCGCGAAGTGATTCAGGGTTTTCGATCATGATGGGATAAATCCTTGATGGGAGGGCAAGGCTCCTGCAGAGCCGGGTGTTGGAGATCGTTCGCGGCTTGGCGGGAGCCTCGCCCTTGCGGCAAACCGACGTCTTGTGTGTTCTTAGATCCGCGTCATTCGCCCGACGGCGATGTAGCGTTTCTCGTCGGGCAGGCCGTCGCCGGTGGTGTCAATCAGAAGTGGGCAACGCCTGGCCGCTTCTTGAAAGCGTCGGCGGTACTCCGCGGCTTTGAAAAGCAGCACATCGTTGTCGCCGGTGAGCGCCGCGGCGCTGCTGAAGACACGCTCCAAGGTGCCCAGCGCTTCAAGCCGAGCCATCAACGACAGCGACACAACCGCGTCACCATCCAACGGTTGAAACGGATCATCACGATCGAGCCCGAGCATCCGCAAGAGTGATTGGCAAACCAGCTCGGCCTGCGGCGCGAACGTACGAGCGATCACCGTCGCCGAGGTGACATCGCCAGGCGGCAGTGCCGTGCCAGTTGTCTTCGTTCGCGCAAGCGATACCGTTAGCGTCATTGAGTCGGTACGGGTAAGCACCTCGACCGGCGTGCCGTTCACGAGCAACACCGAGCCCGTCTCGACTTGCGCTGCTTCAAAATCAGCCGCGATCGAGGTCAGCGTCGTACCGCTCACCTCACCATCGGTCACGCTCAATCGCTGTTGTGAAACCCAGGGCAAGTCGTTAAACAACGTCGGCTCGTAGATCAGTAAATCGCGGTCGGTCGAAAAGTTCATGTTCATACTCGTTTTCAAGGGTGCCACATCGCGTGCCGGTAGGCCGCTGTGTGAAAGGTGCCTTCGATACATGGTGCTCAGTTTTCACACAGCGGCCTACCGGCACGCAGTGTGGCACCCGGATTTGGAATCGCCAGGCAATCGATTTCAAAAGCCCCGGCAACGCGCTAGCGCCGCCGAGACCAGGAGGAAAGGAGCAATATCAACTCACAGCGAGATTCTTGATCACGCCATGCGCAAGCTCGTTGCGCATCTCGAGCGTGTACTCGCCGATCACTTGTCCGCGTTCACGGTCGCCATCGGAGGAGAGCGGCTTGTAATGGAAGCTGCGTCCGCTCAGTGGTAAGACATCAAGCCGAGAGCTATCGAGCAGCACGATCGTGTCGCTCGGCACCCATCGGCTGAGCACGACTCGGCAGACGCCAAAGTCGGACTCGTACACGCTGACCATGTCGCGGAAGCGTGTGTTGCGGGCGTCGTAGCCACGCGATGCGGCGATGAAGCTATTGATCGCGCGTTTCTGCAGGCCGCCGACGAGGATCGTGTCGACCCCGCCGTTGGACTGCTCCCAGACCGCGCGGAGATTCGCATTGAGTAGGTCCTCGGTCAATGCTGCATCGCCGGCATCTTCGATGTTGGTCTGAATCGACGGGATGATGCCGCGCATCGTTCGGCGGACCGAGTCCGAGCCTTGTTGGTCCGATGCGGGCGCGACGCCGTTGATGACACAGTTCTCAAGATCGCGGACTAACTCGCGCAGGCGCTCCTGCTTCTGATAATCCAGCTCGTCCGCGATCGCGGCTTGCTTAGCGGCGAGTTGGCTTCCGGAGACTTCGACGCCAGCGGTGAAGATCTGCGTCACGTTGCTTTGGCGAACGCGATTGGTGAAGCGTGCGGTCGGTGCGTCGTCGCCTTCTAGCGCCGCGTTGCCGAGGATGCGCAGAGGCAGCGCATCGAAGATCGGCTCGACCGATG
>JBGCDC010000062.1:0-3065 GCA_045105055.1 Phycisphaeraceae bacterium
GCCACAAGCGATGTGTAGATCATCGCGATCACCGAGCGGAAGGCGCTCACCTCTCTGTGAGACATGGTTGGGACCTTGGCCGGGTGTTCGATGGAAGGATTTGTCTGGCTTACCCGCAAACCCCCGCGGGATATGCGGAAAAGCAGTGGTGAGAACGTAGTGATACACGCCGTCGGGGTACTCCGGAGTCAGGGCGAATCGGCCATTGAGCGCGTCAAGATCACCACTGCCAGGCACGAATTCCCAGTCAGCGGTAAATCGCCCATCAGGTTTTCCACCCGGTCCAAGCGGCGATTCAGGCCTAGTTTTAGTCTTGATTTGCCAAGAAGATTGCAATTCAATCAGCTTGCTTTTGGGATCTTTGGGATCCTTGTAACCCATCGGACCATAGATGGGGTATCCGTCCGCAGCGTAGCCGACTAACGTGGGTTTTTCATCATCTATGAACGGTACGGGCACGCCGTGGTAGTGGTAAGCGCCCGTGCGCTGAATGTGCGCATTGGCATGGTCGATGCCGAAATCGATCGATCCTCCGATCGCTTCGTATACCCAGCTACCGGGCTTGCCACCTCGGCGGATACCTTGGGCCGTCCAGTTCATACCGGTCGCTGGCTCGAAAGGCACGCCGTTTAATGCAACTCCAAACAGATAGCCACGATCGTGATGGGCGTCACGGAGACTCTGGATCGGTTCATCAGGGGCCGCGGGCTCTAAAGGCAATCGAAAACTGTAGCTTTGTTCACTGATCACATTAGGGTTGCCACGGTTGGGATATTGCCCTGTCGCATGGTTTGGCAAGCCGTTGGCTACGACGAATCGGTAGCCGTCTCGTTTTTCAAATTGCACTTTGCTTTCAGCATCGGATGCTTTTTTTTGAGAGCGAGGCATCTTCCCTGTCTCATGCTGGTCGGCGCTGCGAGGTGTATCACGAGTGTCTCGTTGCGATTGAGTGCTTGTGTGCGGGGTGCCATCATGGGCGAATGCTGAGGCAGGCAGGAAGAAGACGATGCTGAGTGCGACGCCGATTGATTGTCTTGAAGTAAATTGATAAAGACATCGTGCGACCGAATTAGATACGCCTAAATAAAATGTGAACATGGCAACTTCCTTGTGATGAGTAACACAAGAACAACGCGATATCAATGCGATTATTGCAGGCCAGGCTTAGCGTCTAATGACGCTTCTTCAATATCAGAGATTATCGAGAAGAAGAGTCTTATGGGGCGGGGGCAACCTTACTGAAAGATCGCGTCCGCATTATCGAACTCGAAGCTTGGCCGAGCGAGCATCTGCGGGCGTCGCGCGGCGAAGTTGATGACGAGGCCGACCATAATGAAGGTGAAGAGCATGGATGATCCGCCGTAAGAGATGAGCGGGAGCGTGATGCCGGTGATGGGCATGAGGCCGACGGTCATGCCGATGTTGATGGAGGCTTGGGTGAAGATCATGCCCGCGAAGCCGACGCAGGTGATGCGCGCAAAGGGGTCTTTGGATCTTGCAGCGACGAGGAGGATGGACGTGACGAGCACGCCGTAGAGCGCCATGGTGCCGAGCCCGCCGAGGATGCCCCAGCGGTTAACGATGACGGGGAAGATCATGTCGTTGTAGTCGAAGGGCAGGTCGTTGTAATCAATGATGGTCGCAGCGCGTTCTTTGCCATAGCCCGTCGCGCCGCCCGCAGCGACCATGCGCTTGGCGACCATCTGCTGGTAGCCCTCGCGCTGTGCCATGCGATCGTCACCCATCATGTCGAAGTACATCGCCTTGATACGGTCCTGCTGGTGCCCCTTGAGCACCTGAAACGAATCGGGTGCGTAGATGGTGATTACGCCGACAAGGCCGACGATCGCTACTGAGATACCAAAGATCGAGCCGAGGTGCCGCAGCTTCGCACCTGCCGCGACAAGCATGACAAAGAGCGTCGGCGCGAAGAGCAGTGCCGAGCCGAGGTCCGGCTCCTTTAGAATCAAAATCACCGGCACAAACATGATCACAAACGGCACCAGCAACCCAATTAACGACCGATGGTTGTCCCGGAAACGCAGGTACCACGCCAAGGATAAAACGAAGCCGACCTTCGCCATCTCTGACGGCTGAAACGACATAAACCCTAAGTTGATCCACGCGGTCGAGCCGTTACGGATCGGCACGATCGATCTGGGCACACCCGGCAGAATGACGAAGATCAACAGCAAGATCGCCGCTGCCATAACCGGATACGCCATATGCCCGATCCATCGCGGGCTCGGGATCATCATCAACACCATCGCCACGAGCGCGACCGGCAACCAACGCGACGTCTGCACGCTGGCGTGCCCGGGCGAAACCGTCTCGATCGCACTGCTGCCTAGCCACGTCAAGATCAGCGCCGCGATCAGCGCGTACCACCCGGCGTGAGGCCGGAGCAGCACACGCAAGAGTTGGCCGGATTGCCGAAGCGTCGCGTTCATCGTGTCGGCGGCCAATCCAAATATTGATGGCGCTTCAGCGCATGAATGACCTGGTTCACGATCGGCCCAGCGATCTGTCCGCCTGAACCCGCGTACTCCACGACGACCGCGATCGCGTGCGTCGGCTGCGAAGCGCCTTCGGGCTGAACTAAAGCGATGACCCACGCGTGGTCGCGCAGTGATCGCTCGATCTCATCGTCCTGTACCTCGCCGTCGCGGTTGTAATCGATCCAGCGGAACTTACCCGGATCGGCGGTGCCGGACTTCGCCATGATGCGAACGCCCTCGACATTGAAGAACGGCTTGCCGTTTACTTCGGTCGCTACGGGATGGCTGAGGTGATGCGTCGTGCCTTGGCGTGTCGTCGCGCTGAGGTACATGCCTTCTAAAGCTAAATCACGAGCCTGCCGAGTCATCTTGAACTTCGGCAAGGTTGGTACATCCGCTTTTTTCTCAGGCGAAACGACAAGCCTAGGCTCACGGCTTAGATCACTCGACGCCAATCGCATGTAAGCCACCGCCGCCTGTAACGGCGTCATCGCGACCGGGCCTTGACCGATGGCCATGAAGCAGATTTCGTTGTGTTCTAACTCTCGGCCCGGTGTGCCCACGCTT
>JBGCDC010000063.1:0-7154 GCA_045105055.1 Phycisphaeraceae bacterium
CAAAGGCAGTTTCATCAATCTCGATCTCGTCGATTTCAAACGTGGGTTCTTCAAGCTCAACGTCGGCCGCCGCTTCCGGCTCAAGATTGAGATCTTCTACAATTTCTTCTGCAATCGGTTCTGCATCTAGTTCCGCGATCACTTCGACTGCAGGTGCTAGTGGTTCTTCTACTTCGGTAAACTCGATTGATTCGTCGGGCTCATCGAGCTCATCTAGCTCAGCTGATTCGTCAGAGGTAATTTCGTCTTCTACATCATCGGCCGCGATGTCTTGCGCTAGTGCTTCTTCGTCGGTGGCGACCGGCTGCTGCGGCGGGGCGTGTTCTAGCGCTAGGCCGACCAGTGCTGGTGGTTCGTCGTCGGCATCGTCGTCTTCGTCCTCGGCTTCATCGAGGCTGACTCCGTCGCTGTGCTCGGCGGTGTCGATCGGCGTGCCGTCGTCGTGTGCTGCGGTGAGGAGCGTTGTGCCCGCGCTGCGTGGCCCTCCGCCAGACTCATCGTCCAATGAAATCAGGTCGTCGCCAGTGGATTCTTCCTCAGGCTCCGGCTCTGCGGAAAGGAACGGGTCCGGCTCTTCGTGGCTCTCGATTGGTCTGTCGTCTGCAACGGCTTTCGGGGTTTCCTCGCCCGCCAATTCAATCGGTGCGTGGCTTTCGTCCTGTGCGTGATCGACAGCATCGTCTGCGCTGGAGAAGTCATCGTCATCATCTACGAGCGAGACCGCGTCCCCGTTCGTCGCGTCAGTCGACTCACCTATGTCAGCGAAGAATGAGTCGTCATCATCCACCGGCTCATCGAACTCGATCTCAACGGGCTCGGGAACGGCTTGGTCTGCTAGCTCTATCTCTTCGACGTCGATTTGGACGTCGCTTACTTCTGCAGGTGCGTCGATCGCGGCGATCGCATCGAAAGCCGCAGATGCTTCGTTGAGATCATCTTCGTTCTCTTCGGAATCGCCGAACAAGTCTTCCAGATCGAAATCGTCTTCGTCAGCGGTCGGATCCGTCTTGATGTCGGGTGGGGCTAAGGCAGATACTTTTGCTTCTGACGGTTCATCGGGCGTGAACGCTTGGGTGTCCATCCCGATCATGTCGCAGCGAACGATCTTAAGGAGGACCCGGCCCATCTGGATCTGGTCGCCAGGCTCAAGTTCGATCATGCCCTTGACGCGCTTACGATTGACAAAGGTTCCGTTGGCACTACCTAGATCGCGTAAGAGCCAGAGTCCGTTGTCGTAATAGATCTCTGCATGGTTTTTAGACACACGCGAGTCGTGTAGGCGTAGACGACCTTTGCGACGGCCGATCGAGACCGGCTTTGTGTCGCTGACACGCAATTGGCGACCCGCACGGGGGCCTGTAAGCAGCCTGAGCTTGAGCAAGGCGGACCTCTAAAAGCATAGATAGCGGTGGAAACCGCAGGATTCGTAATCTCATTGTACCACCGGAAAACGCCCCAACCACTTTAAATTGCGCCTTGGTTCACACGCCCCGAGAGTCCGCCCCGAACCCAGTGAAAGGCCCAGATTATCGGATCGCTATAACCCGCAAATCGCGCGGACCATGGTCTATGTGTTCTAAAAGAAATGGGCGCAACTGGACTCGAACCAGTGACCTACTCGGTGTAAACGAGTTGCTCTAGCCAACTGAGCTATGCGCCCTAAAGAGGCATCCTATGGCCGATGTGAGCGGACGGCAACAGGGCGATCTAGCAGCTCAGGCGAGTAAGCCAATCAGATCATTTACCTTGCAAAGGTAAGCCCGTATCTTGGAAGCATGATCGGCAACGCGAAGCATGCAAGCGAGGGGGCGAGCGAGATCGGCCCGGAGGTCGTCGCGACGTGGTGTGAGCGTCGCGATGGCTTGCATGAGGCCATAGCAAGACAGCCCGATGCGGAGTGGGCATGGCTATGGCGGACTCGCCTGTCCGTGCTGGACTATTTGATTCAACGATACGCGGCTGATCAAGACACCTCGATGCGCCCACATAAATCCGCTGAGCCAATCGATGAAAAGCGAGTGCCGCGCCGGGCCTGTGAAGAAACAACTTCGCCTTACGATCGTGCGCCTCAGCCCGCTGCCCGTGAAGGCGTTCGCAAGCAGAATGAGGCGATCGAGGCCAGGCTCGCGTCGCTTAGGCGGACCAATGCGGAGCGTCATATCGAAGCACGGCGGCAAAGAGATCTGGCGATTGAGAAAAGGCTCGAAAAGGTCAGGCAAGCTAGTGCCATGTTCTGTGCCCGCAACGAATTACTGGCGAAGGAATTACAGCCACGAAAAAGCGAGCAGCAAGCCGAGTTGATCGCATCACGTAAAGCCGTTGCTCAAGCTCTGCGTGAACTAGACGAGCGGGACTACAAAGCACTGCGGCGAAAAATCGCCTTTGACGTCGGCATGACGGAGTTTACGGAAGAACCACTCGACGAAGAAACGATACGCCTGATCTTGCAAGAGCACGGCATCGAGGATGAGGACGCGGGCTAAACTATTGCGATGCCCGATCAAAACGACGACTGGTTTGCTTGCCCGGTATGTGGTGAAGAGGTGCGCGTAGGTGCACTTGTTTGCCCCGGCTGTGGATCGGATGATGAGACGGGCTGGTCGGAGGAAGCGGCGTATGACGAGGTTGATCTGCCCGACGAAGCCTTTGGCGATTCGCCGCGTCCAACCCGTCAGCAGTCGCCGATGTTTACCTATGTCGTGATAGGCCTGGTGATTGTCATCTTCGTGGTGTGGGTGTTGCAGTAATAACGCCGACCATTTTAAACTTAGCTAGTTATGCGCGGTCCCAGCGTTGCACGGTGAATGCAAACTTGTGGCGGTCGTCTGCGGGATGCTCCTGCATCACGTCGCGTTTCCAGCCAGTGAAGTCAAACGCGGGTAACACCGCATCGCCCTCGACCTCGGCATGGACCACGGTTTCAAAGACCGTCTGCACTCGATCGAACGTTTGCTCGAAAAGTCTGACGCCACCGATGATGAAGGCACGATCGTTTTCTACGTGCGCTCGGTTGACCGCAGCGTCAAGCGATCCGACGACCTCGATACCCTCAGCTGCTTGGTAGTCGGCGTTGCGTGTGATGACGAGGTTCAATCGCCCGGGCAACGCGGAGGCGTGATCCTCGTAGGTCTTGCGACCCATGATGATCGGACAGCCCATCGTCGTCTGCTTGAAGTGCTTGAAGTCATCAGGCAGCCGCCAAGGGATTCGGCCGTCGGCTCCGATGACGCGGTTTTCTGAGCGGGCGTAGATTTGAGCTAGGTGTTTGGTGTTTGCTGTTTGGTGTTGGGGGGGCATCTGAAACATTCCTTATGGCAAGTCGCGAGCAGCGCTATAGTCCCAATAGGCAACACCCATCAAACCGCAATCGGGGCTTTGATGTGCGGGTGGGGGTCGTAGTTCAAGAGCTCGAAGTCTTCGAATTGGAACGCGAAGATGTCTTTGACATCAGGGTTGATTTTTAGCGTGGGCAACTCGCGCGGGAGTCGATCCAGCTGTACGCGGGCTTGGTCAACGTGGTTGTTGTAGAGGTGTGCGTCGCCGAAGGTGTGGACGAAGTCGCCCGGCTTTAGGTCGGTGACCTGTGCGATCATCATGGTGAGCAGGGCGTAGCTCGCAATGTTGAAAGGCACGCCGAGGAAGATGTCTGCGCTGCGTTGGTAGAGCTGGCATGACAGCTTGCCATCGGCGACATAGAACTGGAAGAACGCGTGGCAGGGCGGCAACGCCATGTCCTCGATCATTCCGGGGTTCCAAGCGCAGACGATGTGTCGGCGTGAGTCTGGATTATTCTTGATGGCGTCAACGACTTCGCGGACCTGATCGACTTCGCCGCCGCCGGGCTTAGGAAAGTGTCGCCATTGGTAGCCGTAGACCGGCCCGAGGTTGCCTTCTTCGTCGGCCCAGTCGTCCCAGATCCGTACGCCGTTGTCTTTGAGGTAGGCGATATTAGTATCGCCTGATAGAAACCAGAGCAGCTCATGGATGATAGAGCGCAGGTGCAGCTTCTTGGTCGTCACACAGGGGAAACCCTTAGACAGATCAAAGCGCATCTGATGGCCGAAGACGGACCGCGTGCCGGTGCCGGTACGGTCGGTCTTGGGTGTGCCGTGGTCGAGGACGTGTTGCATCAGGTCGAGGTACTGTCGCATATCGGGATTCTAACGTGCGAAGCAGGGCGACACGCGATACACTTTCCTTTACATGCTTTTGCTTGCCGACTACGCCTTTAATCATTACGCCGCTCTGGGCATCTTGCTGCTCATGGCTATCGGTTTTGGTGTCGCCAACATCGTGCTTACCACGTTCCTTGGCCCGTCCCGCAAGGGCGAAGTGAAGGGCATGACCTACGAATCAGGCATGAATCCTTTCGGCTCGGCACGCCGACGATTCAACGTGCGATTTTATGTCGTCGCGATGACGTTCTTGCTGTTCGATGTTGAGATTGTTTTCCTCTATCCATGGGCGGTCACTTTCCCGTCCTTGGCTGGTTCAGAAGGGGATGCGCTCTCGCCGCTATTCCTAGGCCGAATGCTTTTCTTCGTACTCACCACCGCGATCGCGTTCGTCTACGCCTCGCGCAAGGGTGTGTTCCGCTACGACTAAAAACAATTCCGCCTGAGTCCTTTACTTTGAGTGGCGTCGGTCTAACATTCCGCTAAGTCAACTAGCTGCCGTTCAAGATTTTTGAAACTCCATAATTCAGTTGTGTAGATGTACGTCGAGGCTGCTTTGCACACAACGCAAGAAATCCAAGAGGAATGACATGGCCACTGCTACCATCGATGTGCTAACGCCTCGAGAGCGTGAAATCTTAATTTTAGTTGGTGAAGGAAACTCCCTTGCCGAGATCGCACAGATCATCGGCCGAAGCCTAAAGACGGTTGAGTCACATCGTCTTTCACTCGGGAGAAAACTCAAGGCATCGAACCGCGTTGAGCTAGCAAGGATTGCGATCGCAAACGGGTTGATCTCGCTCTCAGGCCCAGATGTCGATTCGGCTGACGCCGCGGTATCACATACGGAATCAAGCCTTGAGCTGCAATGGCTCGAGCAAATCAACGACGCGGTCTTTACCGCTCCGGGTCAACACTACATCGGTGCACTTTGCCAAGCCATCACGAACGTGATGGGTACCAGATACTGCGCGGTGTGTATGCCTGATCCAAAGGCCCCGGCACATTCGCGGTTTACCGTTTCGGTCGCGAAGGACGGTCAATTACTTGATCCGATCTGGTACCACGGGCCAGGCACGCCTGCGGGCACAGTAGCCAAAGACGGCGTCTGCATTGTGAAAGATAACGTGCAGTTGGCTTACCCCGAGGACGAGCTGATGAAGTCGCTTGGCATCCAAGCGTATGTCGGCGTCCGTCTCAAAAATGCGTTAGGTGACAGCCCGGGAATCATCGCTGTCTCACACGATGACTCGATCGAGCACGCTGAAACGATCAAGCGTGTCCTCAACTTTTTTGTGCCTAGGACATCTGCCGAACTGGCTCGTATGGCACAAGAAAAACGGCTACATGACTTAAACCTTAAGCTCCAACAGTACGCAATGCGGTCTATAGAAGGTCAGGCCGATGGCGATGGGGTAAACGGTGGAATTGATGTTAAACATGCGATGCAGCGTCTTCAGTTACTCATGAGTACGTCGTCGGGGAGCAGGCTGCTAAGCGAGTTGGCCGATGTGCTTTGCGAAGTCACTGGGGTTAGATATGCGGCTATCTGTATGCGCGATTGGACTGAAGAAGAGCCTACGCTGGTGACACTCACGGTTAGCGAATCCGCGCGCGTCAGCGATACGTTGCGATACCCGCTCGAAGGTACGCCTTGCAAGATTGTGACCGAGACCGGTCATTACGAGATAGACGACGCCTTAGCGGATTGCTTCCCCGAAGACCAGTGGGTGATCGATAAAGGCCTGCAAGGCTATGTTGGTGTTCGGCTGGATAATGCCAATGGCGAGCAGCTTGGCGTGATGTGGTTGGTTGATGACAAGCCGATTGGTGATCCGCAGCAGCTACTAACAATCTTGCAGACCCTCACGCCACGGGTTGCCGCAGAAGTTGAAGACCGTGTCAGGCTCGACGAGTTGCACTATCGCTGCGAAGAGCTTGAGTCGCGTATCAACGAGATCAGCAACGAGATGGATAGTAAGGTCGTGTCACATCGCCAAGCGGAGTAAGCGATCTCTCGCTTTAGACGCGACACGGTGCTTCATCGGTTTTTCGTGAAGTGCGGCGCCCTAGATCAGCGCATTTTCATCAAGTAGTCTCGATAAGATCATCGCAGCGGAGATGCCTCCGCCAGATGGAGATCAACGGCGTTTGTAAGGCCGCTTGAATTCAAAGAGCAACGAGTAGCCAGCTGCGTGCAGCAGATTGCAGTATCTGAATGAGATAGATTTATAAATGAATTGGACTGCATAGGGATGAACTTCGGGCCGCGATAAAGACTTTATCGCCAGATCCCTTTACTTTTGATGTCATCTGAGCCATAATTGCGCTAGACACAGTTTGTGTGCAATCACGTTTCATTTCATCAGCAACCATATTTCTTAGGTTTGCTTACGAGTGTTTCATAAAAGGAATTGATCAATGCATTCCGACCTGATCGATAAATTAACATCTCGTGAGCGAGAGATATTGACGCACATTGGCGAAGGCGAGTCTCTCGCAGTGATCGCTAAGAAGTTGTGCCGCAGCCTGAAAACAATCGAGTCGCATCGCCTGTCGATCGGCCGAAAGCTCAAAGCGAATAACCGAGTCGAGTTGGCAAAGATTGCGATCGCCAGTGGCTTGGTCGTCTTAGATGGGCAGCAAGTCAAGCCGGGGAAAACTGAGCCGACTCGCGCCCAAGAGTGGATCGGAATCATCAACAAGGCGATCCACCAAGCGACGGGCCGACAGTTGCTCGAGAGATTCTGTATCACCGCAAGTAGTCTTCAAGGTGTTGATATCGCCGCGATCTGTACCTGTGATCCTACGCAAATGGCCGAAACGTGTGACGTGTACAACCGCGTCATCATGGCAGTGTCGGACAACGGTAAACTTGCCAAAGCGATGCGCTACAACGCCGCGCAAACCCCCTGCCAAGCCGTCATTGGCCAGGGTAGCCTGATGATGGCGAGAGGTATTTCGGATCACTATCCCAAC
>JBGCDC010000064.1:0-2594 GCA_045105055.1 Phycisphaeraceae bacterium
AAGCCCGCGCTGAGGGTGAGGCGGTCGCCGGCGTGAAGTTTTGAGCCGGGAGAGAGGGTGTGCGAGGGAGATGAAGCCCGCCCCGTCGGGGCCCATGTCGCGTTGTATGTCGCGGTGAGGGTGGCGACGGAGGCGACGGAAGTATCGACGGCGTCGGATTGATCAGGGGTTGCCGCGATGTTTGGTGCGGGGGTATTAATCGGTTCGCTTGGGCCTTGGAAGACAAGGAAGAGGGTGATGGCTAAGGCGAGGCCAGCGGCGATCGCAACAGTGGCGAAGGCGGGCGTACGAACAAGCTTGTAGATTGCTTTGCCCGCGGCCCAGCGAAGATCGGCAAATGCTTGAGCCAGATCGACCTCGGACCTTTTGGATGCATCTTCGAATTTAAGCAAAGGGGCGACATCGGCGTAGGCCTGCGGCTCAGCGGTGGCTTCCATTTCGATCATTGATTCAAGCAGAGCGTGGTCCAAGGCGTCGGATTTAGGTAGATCGGCGACTTGGCTGAGATGCTCTGCTTTGCCTAGCGATTGCAGTGTTTGATGCGTGAGTACCAGTTGTAAGAACGCGGCGGCGTTGGCCGGGTCGGCGGCGATCCATGTATCGATCACGCGGGCTTGCTCGGCGGTGAGGGTGCCTTCGAGGTAGGCATCGATCTCGTGGTCGGGGCGGGTCATCGTTTGGTTTCAGACTCCATCGTTTCCTGCACGCATTCGGACAGGGTTTTACGCGTGCGGTGCAGCAGGATGCTCACGGCGTTGGGGGTCATCTCTAATTCGTCGGCGATGTGCCGGGGGCGGAGGTCGTCCTCGTAGCGGAGGGTGATGGCCTTGCGGGCTTGGTTTTGCAGCTTGTCGATGCAGGCCTTGAGCGCGGCCTTGAAGTCGCTTTGTCGTGCGGGCTCAACGGGCACGGCGTTCGCTAATGCGTCAATCGTTTCTTGGGCGAAGACGATCTTGCTCATCGCGTAGGCCCGGCGGTAGTTCAGGACGCGGTTGCGCGCGATGCCGATCGCCCAGCGAGCGAAGGGCTGGGTGGGGTCGTACTTATCGAAGTCTCGTGCGACGGCCACGGCGACCTGGCCCAGTAGATCCTCGGCGTCGTGGTGGTTGGGTACAGAGGCGAAGAGGTACGCGCTGACCGTGGGTAGGCACTTGTGCCAGAGCTCGGCGAGCTGGGCGCGGGAATCAGATGGGTCGGGGTATTGGTGTGCCATTGGAGATCGCGATGCGAAGATCACATAAATAGGGTCTTCAAGTAGTTTGTGCACGAGCCGGGCGATTCTTTCAGAATATGCGCCTAACCATAAGAGATAACCCTTAAGGGGTATATGTAGTTAGCTTTTATGATGGTTGGGTGGGGTGTCACACGCCGTGCATAGAGGGGGCACGCTGATCGAGTGCGATACGACGACCCAATGGCTTGTTCGCGTTGGCCGTGGTGGGATTTGAGGGGTGTGATGCGCGCGCGGGGATGGTGGCTGGAGCTAGTTTGAGGGGTGGCGTAATCGGCGGGGTGGCTTAAGCCGTTCCGCCTAGGGGCAATGTGTGCGCCGCAGTGCGCCGATTGTGCGCGAGGGTATTTGGGGGGTCGGGTAAAAGCGCAACCCTCGAAAGTGCGGTTGGCTTGTGGGCGAATGAAAAAACCATCCCGCGGAAGCGAGATGGTCAGGGGGTGTTTGAGTTGTGTGGGTGGGCTTAGTCCAGGTCGGACGGGTCGTAGATCCACTGGTTGGCGGACTTGCTGAAGTTGGTGAGTTCTTCTGCGGTGAACCAGAGGGCCAGTTCGCGTTCAGCGGATTCGGGGGAGTCGCTGCCGTGGACGAGGTTGTTAGCGCCGGACATGCCGAAGTCGCCGCGGAGTGTGCCTGGGTCGGCCTTTTGGCCGTTGGTTGCGCCGATGAGGGTTCGGCAGACGGCGACGGCGTTGGGGCCTTGGATCGCGCAGGCGAGGACGGGCGATGAGGTGACGAACTTAAGCAGGCCCGGAAAGAAGGGGCGTTCGGCGTGCTCGGCATAGTGCTGTTTGGCGAGGTCTTCGCTGACTTGCACGAGCTTGATGCCGACAAAGCTCAGGCCTTTGTCTTCGAACCGCTGGATGATCTTGCCCATCAGGCCACGCTGGACGGCGTCGGGTTTTAGGAAAATGAAGGTGGTTTGCATCGGTTCGCTCCGGTGAAAAGGTCGTCGTTCAGACCCCTAGTTCGGTGTCTAGGCGGGTCGGGAGTATAACGTTTGCGAGAAACCGCTGTTCTTTTTTATACGCGATGAACCTCGTTTTCGGGCTATTAAGGCGGTTTTTAAGGCAATATGAAGGAGATTATTGGCCCGTGCCTCGTATGGGGGTATCATAAGTCTTCAGATTTACCGATTAGTATCGCGTCAGGGCTACACCTGCCGTGCATCCGTTTGGGGTTGTTTTACTCGGGACGTCGGTGAATGTTGGGAACGATACAGGCCATGAAATTCATCCGTACACAATTGCAGAGCAAGCGGCGTCGAGTGGCTTTGGCCGGTTTAGGCGTGAGCTGCTTCTTCGGGGTGCTGATCTGGTCTGGGGTCGAAGCGTTCCAGCGTAGTACCGAGCCTGTGGCTTTG
>JBGCDC010000065.1:0-3352 GCA_045105055.1 Phycisphaeraceae bacterium
GGCAACGCGAGCGAGCCTTACCCGGTGTACGGCCCGATCGAGCCTTGCAACGCCTACGGCCGAAGCAAAGCGGAAGGCGAACGTGAGATCCGTGAGCACAATTGTCAGTACCTGATCCTGCGTACCAGCTGGCTCTACGCACCGTGGGCAAAGAACTTTGTCCTAACGATCAGCAAGTATGCCAAGGAAAGAGAATCGCTCAAGGTTGTCAACGATCAGCACGGCCGACCCACCAGCGCAGAGCATCTCGCCGCGACCTCACTGAAACTGATCGAAGAAGGTGCGCGAGGCACGCTCCACGTTACCGATGGCGGGCAGTGCACCTGGTACGACTTCGCGAAAGTGATCGCTGAGCACGCCAACCCCGCCTGCGAAGTTGTCGCGTGTGGCAGCGACCAATACCCGCTGCCCGCCGTCCGCCCCGCATACAGCGTGCTCGACATCGCCCCGACCGAAGCAATCGTCGGCGAACTGCCGAGTTGGGAAACCAACTTAAACAACGTACTCAATCAGGTTGGCCGCAAAGAGGCACAAGAAGTACAAAACTAGATTTGTACCCTTCGTCTCTTTGTCCTTCTTGTGCCTCTTTGTGGCAAAACAGGATCCCTTATGCATATTCTTCTCACCGGCGGCAGCGGCTTTATTGGTTCTAACTTCGTGCGTTACGTGCTGCGTGATCGGCCGGACTATTCGATTACGAACCTCGACTGCCTGACCTACTCGGGCAACCCGGAGAACCTGGCCGACGTCGAAGACAACCCGCGATACAGCTTTGTGCATGGCAACATCTTGGATATCGAGTTGGTGACTGAGCTGATGCAGAAGGTCGACTGCGTGGTGCACATGGCCGCGGAGTCGCATGTCGATCGTTCGATCATCGATGCTCGGCCGTTCGTGGAAAGCAATGTGCTTGGCACGCAGACGCTGCTCGATGCGCTCCGCCGTGCGGATCCGGAGAATAAAAAGAAGTTTGTGCACGTGAGTACGGACGAGGTGTTTGGTGACTTGCCGTTGGATAAGCCGGACGAGTTGTTTAGTGAGTCGACGCCTTACGCGCCTTCGAGCCCGTACTCATCGAGCAAGGCCGGCAGCGACATGATCGCCCGGGCCTACCACCACACGTTCGGCATGCAGGTGATGATCACCAACTGCTCGAACAACCACGGCCCATACCAGTTCCCCGAAAAAGTCATCCCGCTGTTCGTCACCAACCTCATCGAAGGCAAGAAGGTCCCGCTCTATGGCGACGGCCAGAACGTCCGTGATTGGTTGCACGTCGAAGACCACAACGAAGCGGTTTTGACCGTGCTCGAAAAGGGCGTGTCCGGCGAGCAGTATTGCATCGGCGGCAACAACGAACGGACCAACCTCGAACTCACGCACTCGATCCTCGAGTTGATGGGCAAGGGTAAGGACATGATCGAGCCTGTGACAGATCGTCTCGGACACGACCGTCGATACGCGATCGATGCGACGAAACTGAAAACCGAACTCGGCTGGCAACCCACACGCAGCGCTTGGCCACAAGCCCTCGAAGCGACGGTTAAGTGGTACGTCGATAACGAAGCGTGGTGGAAGCGCGTGAAGTCCGGCGAATACCGCAAGTACTACGAAGCACAGTACGGCGGGCGCTGAACGCGGCAGCGTCGCACGTTTAGCGTTCACGCTTGCGTGGCTTTGCTTAAGCCCGACTCGGCAGCCACGCGACGACGTCGAGCTGGTCCGCGTAGTGCAGGATCGGTTCGGAGTTGGGTAAGTCAAAGCCAAGGCCGGTCGTCATCTCGCAAACGGATAGGTCGCACTCGGCTGGTTGCAGCGGCCAAGGCTGATGTGCGATCTCGCCGATGCGGACGCCTCGGCCTTTTCGGCCTAGCGTGAATAAGCGGTATCTTTCGGTGAGGAAGTGTTCGATGCTGTCGGGCTGGCTTTTTGGGAGGGCGAGGCTTTTACCGAGCCGAGCATTTGCTTCGGTTCCCGGTTCGGCGGGAGCCTCAGCCTTCCGGTAGACACTCTTTATTGGTTTGGGGCGATACGACGCGGCGAAGTGTGCGGGTGGTGCGCCGTAGTGTGTTCGGTTGGATTGGTAGTGGGTCCAGCCGTTGTCGCCGGGCTCTTGTTGTACTTTCATTTTGGCGTCGAAGTAGGGCAGATTGAAGCCGAGCCTAGCCATACGGACGGAGAGCTTGCTCGCTGCGTCGAGTGAGAAGAACAGGACGCCGGGTAGCTTTTGGGTCAGCCCGTTCTCTTTGACGTTGATCATGACGTAGGTCCGCACGTTGAGTTCGGGAAAGGACGACGGGCTGACCGGCATGATCTTCTGCGGGATGGGTGGGAGCAGGCGTGGCCGAGTCGATTGCATTTTGAATGGCACGACGCCGACCCATGCCTTACCGTCGTAGAGGTCGACATCAAAATCGCCGGGCACCGCCTCGCCCACCACCCCCGGCTCGACCGGCCAATGCATGAAGAGTAAGTCGGTCCAGCGCATCGACATCGCCCAAGGCCGGCTCGGCAGAGGGCGGTCGCGGTGCTCAGTCATTCGAATCGCGCGGTGAGGCATCCCGCGATTCTAGGTCGCTCGGCATGACAAGTGTTTCGGTCTTTCAGGATACCCAGAGCAGGGCGGCTTACTGAACAGAGGGTGAGTCGTCGTCTTGGTCGGCCGCGTTTGTCTTGACGGTCACAACGTGGTCGGATTGCGGCGCGTTGTTCTGCATCAGCAGCTGTCGCGATGCCATTTCCGTCGTCGCGCTTAGGCTCGTCGGGACCGCTGCCAGCAACAGGCCGTAGCCAAAGATCAGGGTCAGTGCCACTGTGAATGGCATCTGTGTGTTCTTATTTAGGCGTTTCATCTTTCTCTCGATCCAGTTCTTTTCTCACCAAAGGCAGACCCCACGAAGCAGGCTAGGTCCCTCTGATATCTGATCTTCTCGCTCACTGCGCCGTCTATGCTTCCACACACGTGACGTCGGACTGTACACAATATACCGCATTGCGCGGAATAGTTCAGCGAAAAATGATAAATGGCGGTTAATATTTAGAGGCGAAGGTCTAGTTCGCGCCTAGAAATTAGGCAATCTGAACAAAATTAATCTGCATAGGTTAGATTTTACTCACGCCTTGGACCGCACCGCGTACTTGCATCGGTAGGCCCAGCAGGTCGATGAAGCCGCGGGCTGCTTCGATGTCGTAGCCGTCCATAGCGAAGCTCGCCAGGTCGGCGTCGTACAGTGACTTGGGTGAGCTGGCTTCGACGGCCATGGCAGTGCCTTTGTAGAGCTTGAGCTTGACCGAGCCGGTGACGACTTTGTTGGCCTCGTTCATGAAGGCTTGGAGCGCTTCGCGGAGCGGG
>JBGCDC010000066.1:0-5762 GCA_045105055.1 Phycisphaeraceae bacterium
TCGCTCCGCAACGGCTTAATCAGCTTCCAATCGCCCCGCCGAACCGCCCATCCCGTCCGCCAAGCCCAGTGCAGTACATCGTGCTTGCTTTCAGTGTTTTGATCAATCACATCATCAAGCGAATGGCCATCTAAGTCCGCGGCTTCAGGCACAGGCACGCCAGACCAGTCCAAGATCGTCGGAAAGACATCCATCGCGGTGATCGCTTGATCGCGCACCAATCCGCGCGATATTTTTTGCGGATAGCGGATGATCGCAGGCACGCGCAAGCCGCCTTCGTAGTAGGTGTTTTTTGCCCCACGCCACTTGCCGGTGTTGCCGCCACCGCCATGGGCGAGGTAGTAGTGATGCTTAGGTAAACCGCTGGCGTGGTCGTCGAAACGGATACCCGCGTTGTCTTCTGTTGAATGGCCGTTGTCGGACATAAAGACGACGATCGTATTCTCAGTCAGGCCAAGCTCATCAAGCTTATCGAGTAGCTGCCCGATGCGGTCGTCAGTCGTCGAAACCATCTTCGCGTACGAACGCCTAGGCATGGGCATGTCTTTGTACCGTTCATCAAACTTCGAGTCCGCCTGCTCGGGGTAGTGCGGCGTGTTCATGGCGAAGTACAAAAAGAACGGCTCGTCCTGATTCACTTCGATGTAGTCCAACGCTCGCGAGGTGATCAGATCGGGAAAGTATTCGCCACGCTGAAAGACTTCTGTCGTGCCTTCGTAGAGGTCGTGGAAGCCGGTGCCGTGCAGGAAGTGGTGGTTGTAATTGTCGATGAATCCGCCACGATGGCCGAAGAAGGTCTCGAAGCCTTGTCGCGTTGGGCCGTGCGTTTCTGCCGCGCCCAGGTGCCACTTGCCGAACAGCGCGGTGCGGTAGCCATTGTCGCGGAGTACCTCGGCGAGCGTAACTTCATTTAGCGACATGTTGACGCCGAAGTCGCCTTTCATGCTGTTCTGTGTCCACTGCGAAACTCCGCCGCGCTGCGGGTGTCGGCCGGTTAGCAGCGCTGCGCGCGTCGGACAGCAAACGGTATGCGCGTAGGCCTGGGTAAAACGCACGCCTTCTTTCGCGAGGCGATCCATGTTTGGCGTGTAGAGGTCCAACGAACCATAGCAATTGACATCGAGTGTGCCTTGGTCATCCGTGAGGATGATGACGACGTTGGGCTGACGTTGAACCGAGCCGAAACCGGCGCATCCGCCTGCCACACAGGCCACCAGGAACAACATACAAAGCCGAGTTACCTTGATCATCATCATTCAACTTTCAATCAGTTTCTGTAGGCTTTGTCACGGCTAACTTACGCTCGGTCGTGAACGGCGAAGCCGGTAGCCCATCCTTGTTGTAAAGCAGCGGACCGGCCGGGTGCGGCGAATAGGCGTAGCGCGCCGCAACGGGTTTGGGAACGGCCTGCGATGTGATGATTAGTCGACCACCTTCGATTTTGCCTTCCGCAGTGTGCCAGACACCGTCCTCACCCATCAGCGACAAACACAACAGCGACTTGTCCGGCGATGGCGTCGGCGGCGAGATGCCCTGCTTCTCCGCAAGCATCAGCTTATCCGCGTAGACGAACTCGATGTGCACTGCGGGGCCTTTGATCCGGTGCGATTTGTAGAGCGGGCCTGTTGGGAATTGCTGATCAAAGCCGTAGTCGTGGTACAGCGCAAGACGGGCCAGGCGCTTGCCCGTGTCGACCTTGTTGGGCGGATGCACGCTCTTGTCGCCGATGTCGATGGTGATGGCCATGCCGGTATTTTTCAACGCGAGGGTTTCGAGTTGGTCTTGGCGTAGCGCGGGCCAGCCGAGGCGTTTATCGCCCAGTACGTTGGTCCGTTCGCCGTAGCCGGGCAGTTGCACGTAGTAAGCCGGGAAGTCGCCTTGGCTCCATACCTCACGCCAACCCTCAATCAGCGAAGTCAGCAGCGGGCGATAAGGCTTGTCCTTATTTGCATTGCTCTCGCCTTGGTACCAAATCATGCCGCGGATCCCCAAGCCGACGAGTGGATCAATGAGCTTGGTGTAGTTCTTTCCCGTCTCGTGCGGCGGCTGGTTTAACCAACTCTCGATACTCGATCCGCCGACCGCTGCGGTCACAAGCCCGATCGGGATCAGCGACTCACAGTACACATCGCGTCCAAAGTAAAACGCCGTCTTCTTAAACTCCCCCGCCGTCTCAGGCGAGCAGACGATCCAGCCGCCTTGATCCGTCGGCGTCCAATGTCGAAACCCCGGATAGTTCGCCACTTGGCCTTGGTACGTGCCCTTGCCCTTGAGCTTGCCCGCGATGTTGGATTGGCCTGAACAGAGCCAGACGTCGCCGACGACGAGGTCGTTTAGTTTGACCCAGGTCGTTTGGCCGTTGTGATTGACGGTAAAGGTCATTACCTTGCCGACAGGCACGCTCTCTGGCGAAGCCAACTTGATTGCTTTCAGCGGATCGAGTGTCACGCGCCAAGCGCCGTCTTTGTCCGCTGTCGTCGTTTTACGCTGACCATCGTATTCCACGGTGACTGGCGCGCCAGCCGGTGCAGTGCCCCAAACCGGCAAATCGATCCCGCGCTGCAAAACCATGTGGTCACGGAAAGGCAACGCCAACTCGAGCCCTGACACGTCTGCAGCCTCCTCTGCGAAACTAATCGCGGGAAAAAGACTGAGGCAATGGAGCAAGGCAATTAGCAAGCATTTTTTCATAAGGCCTAGTCTCCTTTCGATCGATCAGCATGTCAAAGAAAGAAGCCCACGGATTGAATCCGTGGGCTTCGCGTGAACTTGTGTTGTCTAAGCGGATTTACATATCCAACTGTGGGCGGTCAGCCTCGGGCCAATCGACGTGGAACTTTTTGCCACGCGGTTGATCAACACGCTCGTAGGTGTGGGCACCGAAGTAGTCGCGCTGGGCTTGGAGCAGGTTGGCGGGCAATGTCGCGGTGCGGTAGCCGTCGTAGTAGGCCAGTGCTGCACCGAACGCGGGGACGGGGATCCCGTACTGCACCGCTAGGCCGATGACCTTACGCCACTTGGCCTGGCCCTCGTGGACCGCGTCCTTGAAGTAGTCGTTGAGCAGCAGGTTGGTGAGCTTCGGATCGCCTTCGTAGGCCTCGGTGATCTTCTGTAGGAAGCGGGCGCGGATGATGCAGCCGCCGCGGAAAATCTTGGCGATCTCTGCGAAGTTCAGATCCCAGTCATACTCGTTCTGTGCCTCGGTCATGAGCTGGAAGCCCTGTGCGTACGACACGATCTTCGAGCAATAGAGCGCTTCCTTGATCGCGTCGATCAGCTCGGCCTTGTCGCCGACGTTGTCGGGAATGGATGGGCCCTGCAGCACGCTGCTCGCCGCGACACGTTCGTCCTTGATCGCGCTGAGGCAACGCGCAAACACTGCCTCCGCCATCGCGTTCGCGGGGATGCCCAGGTCCAGCGCGTTTTGGCTGGTCCACTTGCCCGTACCCTTTTGGCCCGCGGTATCAAGCACGACATCGACGAACCAGTTGTCCTTGTTCGTCGGATCCTTCTGCTGGAGGATATCGGTGGTGATCTCCATCAGGAAGCTGTCGAGCACGCCCTCGTTCCACTTGCCAAACACCTCGGACATTTCGCCGGGGTCCATGCCCAGCAAATGCTTCATGAGGAAGTACGCCTCGCAGATGAGCTGCATGTCGATGTACTCGATGCCGTTGTGCACCATCTTGACGTAGTGGCCCGCGCCGTTCGCACCGATGTATGTCGTGCAAGGCTCGCCCTCATCGATCGTCACCGGATTCAACGGGTCGTTACGTTCGATCGGCTTGCCGGTCTTCGGATCGACCTTCGCGGCGATCGCTTTCCAGATCGGCTCAAGTTCTGACCAAGCCGACTCGCTGCCGCCGGGCATTAGCGATGGGCCGAATCGTGCGCCAAGCTCGCCGCCGGAGACGCCACTGCCGAAGAAGCGGTAGCCCTGTTCAGCGAGCTCTTTCTCTCGGCGGATCGTCGCGTTCCAGTTCGAGTTGCCGCCATCGATAATGATGTCGTCTTTATCAAGCAGTGGCAGCAAGCCATCAATGACTTTATCAACCGCATCGCGATCGCTAGGCAGGACCGCGGTGGACTTCACGAGCAAGATGATCTTGCGGGGTCGTTTGAGCGATGCGACAAAGTCCTTAAGTTCTGCAAAGCCAATCACGCGCTCTGACGACGGCTCTTCTTCTTTGTTGGACTTGATGAAGTCCTCCATCACCGAAGTCGTACGGTTATAGACCGCAACGCTGTAGCCGTGGTCGGCCATATTGAGGACAAGGTTCTGGCCCATGACGGCCAGGCCGATCAGGCCGATATCGTTTGTTGCGTCTGACATTTTTTGCTCCAAGGCAAGTTTGAATCACAGAAACACGGAGGCCACAGAATCCTGACTCAGACCTCTGTCTGCTCCGCGTTACTGTGGTAAAGATTGATAGGGTTAGTCGGCCACGTTGCCGGGAAAGACCAGTTTATTCAATCCGCCGCGAGCTTGCCTTTAACCAGTGTCACGATGCGATCGCCCGCGTCGGCGACGGTCTGGTCGTGGGTGACCATGGCGATCGTTTGGCCGTCGTCGTGCAGGCTGCGGAAAAGGTCGAGGATCGAGCCCGCAGTGTCTGCGTCGAGGTTGCCCGTTGGCTCATCAGCCAGCAAAACGCTCGGCCGATTTACCAGTGCCCGAGCAATCGCGACACGCTGCCGCTCGCCGCCCGACAGTTTGGCTGGGCGGTGGGTTAGACGGTCTTTTAAGCCAACACGGTCGAGCATCTGGATCGCAGTTTGGCGTGCTGCCTTACGTCGGCCGGGCCAAGTGAAGATCGAGCTGGCGAGCATCGAACCGATCAGCACGTTCTCGAGCGCGGAGAGTTCGGGCAGCAGGTGATAGAACTGAAAGACGAAGCCCGCGTGCTGGTTGCGGTAGCGGTCGAGCTTGGTGCCGCTGAGCTTGAAGATGTCCGTGCCGTTAAACCCGACCGTGCCACTCGTCGGCCGATCCAGCCCACCAAGCAGATGCAACAGCGTCGACTTACCCGAGCCCGACCGCCCGAGGATCGACAGCCACTCGCCTTGGTTAAGCGTCAAGTCAACGCCACGCAAGACATGCAGTTCCCGCCCCGCTTCGTGGAACGATCGCTTCAGGTCGAGGGCTTGGATGATGGCGTTACTACTCATATCGCAGCGCCTCCACCGGGTTGAGCCTAGCCGCGATGACCGCGGGGATGATCGCGCCGAGCATGCTGCTGATCACGGCACCTAAACCGATCGCGATCACTTCGGGCCAGTAAACCTCATCCGGAATTTTCTCGAAGAAGTACAGCTGCGGATCCCACATCCGCCAGCCGAACTTACTGTCGAGCGCGTTGCTGTTAGGGTCGAATACAAGTTTCCCATTGTCCATGATTTGTGGGGTTGTAATGCCGGGCAGGTAGATGCTCGGGAAGCTGTAGTAAACGATCGCCATCAAAACTACGAATGATCCAAAGAAGACGATTGCCCCAGCGCCGATCGTGAAGTCACGTTTTCGGTTGATCCAGGCCATACCAATCGCGAACACCAGCGCAACGAGCCCGGCCAAGACAACCGTACTAATCAGCGTCGCCAATCGGGTCGCCAAGGCATCCTGCAGATTATTCAGATTCGTCACGGTGAACCACGCGAGCCAGACGCCTAAGCCCGAACCGATCAGACCAATCGCAAAGCCATAAGCCACGAACAGATTGAGCACACCGATCGCCGGGGCCCCGATCGCGCGGAGCACGCCGATG
>JBGCDC010000067.1:0-4985 GCA_045105055.1 Phycisphaeraceae bacterium
GTGCTTTATTAGCCACGGCTGCTGATCGGGTGGACCCGATAGTCTTCGGCTTAGCTTAGAATCGCGCGTTCCGGCTCGACTTTGCCGGGATTTGAGAAATCCTGCCGATAGATGAAACGCTAGAGCACTTATTCGCATCTAGCTCTACAACACTACGCCACGACTATTCACCTAAGAGGAATAATGATCAACTCGACCCGCCTGCTGACCGCGATGACTTTGATCGTCGCTTTACTTTTTGCGTCTCCCGCCACATTTGCTGCGCCCAAGGGCAACGCCGCCAATCCAGACCTGACGAAGGGGCAGCCGATCCCGGAGGGTTACAGCCATGACTGGAACCTTGGCGCGACCGGTGCCCGTGGCTGGATGTACAGCGAGAAACTGACCACGACGACGGCTCGGCAGATCGCGGTCACGAAGATCGCTCCCGGCTCACCCGCAGACGGCGAACTAGAAGTCGGCGATGTGATCGTTGGCGTGGGTGGCGAGCCTTTTTCTTATAACGCGCGTGCCGAGTTTGGCAAGGCATTAACAAACGCAGAGTCCGAAGCAGGCAAGGGTGTGCTCGCACTGCGTGTCTGGCGCGACGGCAAGACCGGGACGATTCGCATCAAGCTGCCGGTGCTCGGCACGTACAGCGACACCGCGCCGTACAACTGTGAAAAATCCAAACGCATCTTGGACCAAGGCTGCGAAGCGCTGGCCAAGAAGATGGCCGACCCGAAGTACAAAGACAACCCGATGGTTCGCTCGTTCAACGCGATGGCGCTCTTGGCCAGTGGCGATGCGAAGTACATGCCCATCATCAAGCGTGAGGCGGAACTCGCTGCGGCGTCGAAGCCCGGCGGGTACATGACTTGGTGGTACGGCCCGATCATGATGTTCCTTGGTGAGTACGTGATCGAAACGGGCGACACGTCCGTCATGCCCGGCCTGGAACGCCTCGCGATGGAGGCCGCGGAGGGCCAAAGCATGGTCGGCTCGTGGGGCCACAAGTTTGCCAAGCCCAACGGAATCCTCATGGGCTACGGCATGATGAACGCGCCGGGCGTGCCGATGACTAGCGGTCTTGTGCTCGCTCGTGAGGCTGGCGTCGATAATCCGACAATTGACTTGGCGATTCAACGCAGCGTTGACTTGATCCGCTTCTACATCGATAAGGGCTCGATCCCCTACGGCGACCACGACGCGTGGACCCAGACGCACGACGACAACGGTAAGAACGGCATGGCCGCGGTGCTCTTCAACCTCCTCGGCGACAAAGAAGCTGCTGAGTACTACTCGCGCATGAGCGTCGCCACCCACGGCAACGAACGCGACACCGGCCACACCGGCAACTTCCTCAACATCACCTGGGCGATGCCCGGGATCAACCCGTCGGGCCCCAACGCGGCTGGTGCATGGATGAACGAGTTCGGCGGCTGGTACTTCGACCTCGCGCGTCAGTGGGACGGCACCTACCGTCACCAAGGCCCACCACAAACACGCACCGATAGCTTCCGCAACTGGGACTCAACCGGTGCGAACCTCTTGGCCTATGCGATGCCACGCAAAAAGCTGCGTATCACGGGTAAGGGCAAGCAAGCCGCACCGCAGATCAGCATGAAAGAAGCGAAAGGCCTGATCGCAGACGGCCAAGGCTGGAACAACCGCGATCGCAACAGCTTCTACGATGCGCTGAGTGAAAAGCAGTTGCTCGAACGGCTGAGCAGTTGGTCGCCTGTTGTTCGCGAGCGTGCCGCGATGGCGCTGGGCCGAAGCAAGGCTCCGGTTCATGCCAAGCTCATCGAACTGCTCAAATCTGACGATCTCTACACGCAGTACGGCGCGTGCAAAGCATTCAAGCATGTGCGTGGCGATCACTCGGCAGCAGTGCCTGTCTTGATGGAGACGCTTGAGGCCGAAGACATGTGGCTGCGTATCCTCACGGCGAACGCGCTTGCAGGCATCGGCGATCAAGCACGCCCAGCGATCCCCGCACTGCTCAAGCGATTGGCCAATGCTGATGCGAACATCAAGGACGACCCGCGGCTGATGGAGCAGCGATACTTGAGTGTCGCACTCTTTAATGGCCGAGGCGGGCTGTTGGGCCGATCCCTCGAAGGTGTTGATCGCGAGTTGTTGCGTGATGCGATCCGTGCGGGTCTAACAAATCAAGACGGCCGATCGCGTAGCGCGCTTGGCGGGGTGCTCGGCAAGCTGACGCTCGAAGAGATCCGCCCGCTGCTACCAGCGATTCATGACGCGGTCGCGGAGTCCGCGCCGAGTGGGATCATGTTCGCCAGCGGCATCCGCAGCGAAGGCCTAAAGCTCTTGGCGAAGCACAATGTTGAAGAAGGTATGCAAGCGGGCGTGGATTATCTCGCCGAGTCATGGGACCAGTGGGGGGCTGGCCGTCGCACTCCGACGATCATCAATCACCTCGCGTCCTTCGGCGGCAACGCACAGGCTATCGTCCCGCAACTGGAAGAACTCGCTGCGAAGATGAACGCTGCCGATGCCAAAAAACGCGAGCGTTCGCGTCGGGGTCATGGCAAGCTTCTGCTCGAAGCGATCGAGAAGATCAAAGCTTCTCAAGACAAGCCAAAGATGATCAAGATGGGCGGCCCGCGCGTCGGCTGAAGCCGATGATGCTTCTGCTTAAGCAGCGGCCTCTATCTCGGGTGCATGGGCCCCTTCAAGTGATGCTCACTCGGCTCGGTACGCGCCTGGCGTCATGGCCATCTGTTTCTTGAACTGCTTGACGAAGTGGCTCGCGTCGTGGAAGCCGCACCGCGCAGCGATGGCGGTCAGGTCCATGTCGGTCCGCGTCAACAGGCTGCACGCCGCGTTGATACGGATGCGCGTCAGATAACGGGCCGGTGTCATCTGGAACAGGCGGTTGAACTGTCGGGTGAATTGGCTCGACGACAGATGCGCGAGATCTGCGAGTTCATCAACGGTGATCTTCTGCGCGTAGTGCTCGGCGACGTAGCGAACGACGTCGCTCATCTGTTGGTAGGGGCCTAGCACCGCGCCGGTTTCGCGTACGTCTTGCATTGCCCCGGCGATACCGATCGCTTGGCCTTTACGATCTTTCAGCGGCGTCTTGGTTGAGACGAACCAGTTCAACGCGCCACTGCGGTCGGGCACAAGCCAAACACGATCGCTTACCGTCTGGCCCGCGGCCATCACCTCGCGGTCCTCGGCTCGGTAGGCATCCGCTAACTCGGGTGAGAAAAAATCGTCATCCGTCTTGCCGACAAGGCTCGTGTCGCTGAGGCCGAGCACTTTCTTGAGGGCTGAGTTGGCGTAGATGAATCGGCCATCGGCGTCCTTGATAAAGAAGTAGACCGAGGGCAGGTGATCGAATAAATGAACGAACACTTGATCGTCGCCGAGTCTTTCGAAGAAGGCTTGCCGTAATCGGTCGAGTTTTTGGCGCGATTGATTGATGCGCGTATTTTACCATAAGAAGGTGGATGCATACCTTGCCAACCTTGGTCTAAGTGGGTGATAATGCTTACATGGAAATATCTGTGCCACGTCGTATTGTGATCGCGCTGTTGCTGTTGGTTGGTTTACCCGTCGCGGGGGAGGAGGCCGAGCGGATTTCGTACAACCGGGATATCCGCCCGATCCTTTCGGATAAGTGCTTTTCGTGTCACGGCCCAGACAACGAGCACCGCGCGGCGGAGCTGCGATTGGATGTGACCGCCGATGGTGAGGACTACTTCGGCGCCTACTTCGCGATCGAGCCAGGTAAGCCCAAGCTTAGCGATCTGGTCACGCGCATCTATTCGAAGAACGCGAAGGTCGTGATGCCGCCACCCAAGGCGCACCTCGAGTTGTCGGAAGAAGAGAAGCAATTACTGGTGAAGTGGATCGAGCAGGGTGCGGCGTATGAAACGCACTGGTCTTTCGCGACGCCGAGCAAGCCCGCGCTACCTGAGGTTGAGAATAAGAATTGGCCGCGCAGTGCGATCGATACGTTCGTGCTCCGCAAGCTTGAGGCGAATCAGCTCAAGCCAAGCCCCGAGGCGAGTAAGGCCACGCTGCTTCGGCGGTTGACGCTGGACTTGACGGGGCTCCCGCCGACGAAGGAAGAGCTCGACTCGTTTCTTGCCGACACGAGTAGCGATGCGTACGAAAAAGTGGTCGACCGTTTGCTTGCTTCATCACACTTCGGTGAACGCATGGCGTTGACGTGGTTGGATGCGTCGCGTTATGCGGATACCAACGGCTTCTCGATTGACGACCACCGCGACATGTGGCTTTGGCGTGAGTGGGTGATCGATGCGTACAACAAGAACATGCCTTACGACCAGTTTGTCGTCGAGCAGCTGGCGGGTGATTTACTACCCAACGCAACGGACACCACGCGCCTTGCGACCGGTTTTCTGCGTAACAGTATGAACACGCACGAGGGCGGGACGATCGCTGAGGAGTACCGCGTCACGTATATCGCGGACAAGGTCAACACGGTCTCGACAGTATTCATGGGTTTGACGATGCAGTGTGCCCAGTGCCACGACCATAAGTACGACCCGATCTCGCATCAAGACTACTTCAGCTTTTTCGCGTTCTTCGATACGGCCGACATCCGTGGTAAGGGCGCGACCAACGCGAATACCAAACCGCTGATCCGCGCGACAGGTCGCATCACGGACGATGAGCAGTTCAAGCAAGACACTTCGGATCGTATTGCGACGCTCAAGCGTTATGTGATTCACCCGCCGGAGTTGGTGGAGGTGCGTGCGAAGTGGGAGCAAGAAGCGAAGGGCACTGCGAAGGGGGCGCTGGCTGATGCGTTCGCGGTGTCACCGACGGAGCGTAGCGACGAGCAGTGGGGCGAGATTAACAAGGCGTTCGGTAAGACGACAAAGTTGCTGGGCCGACACCAGAGCACGATTAAGCGTGAGATCGCGATCCTTGAGGCGGATCTCAAGGCGGGCCGAGCGTCGGTGATGGTGATGAAAGAGAAGGGGCCTAAGCAAACCTATGTG
>JBGCDC010000068.1:0-4869 GCA_045105055.1 Phycisphaeraceae bacterium
TCAGCGACGCCTTGGTTGGGTATGGTTTCTGGCATGTCTTGCTCCGCTTGTGGTTTGGGTGCGTTGAGTGATTCGGTGACGACGGTCATGGCTTACTCCTGTTCGTTTGTGTTACTGGGTTTCAATCTGCTGGGTGCCACATAACTGCCGTAGGCAGCTATGTGCCGTGTCGTCTTTAGATGTTTCCACGACCCGCACACAGCACGCTGAAGCGTGTTGTGTGGCACCCACTTCAAGGTCTAGCCGGTGTAGCAGTCGCCGTAGCCAAGCTCGTTGAGCACGACCTGCCTAGGCACGCCGAGCGCGATCTTGCTCTGGGCGAGTTCGATTTGTTCGCGTTGGTCTTCGGGGATCGGGTTTGGCCAGTCGATGCGGACGCGCCGCTCGTCGGGCGTGTTGGGCAAAACGCCGTAGACATCCGCCGCGTGCAGCACCAACTCGCAGAGGCGCTCTAAGCCCGCTCCGTAGGTGACGCGCTTACGCTCGACGCGTGCAAGCAAACCCATTAGCACAAGCCGGACCGCGTTTTGACTCGACAGATTGCCGACCTTGTTGCGGATCACACCCGCCGCAACGGGGGACACGCCGGAGGTCTTGTCCATCGCATCGCGTAGGTCGGCGATGTGCTGCGATTCGCTGGGGCTGTCCGCGTCGCCGCCGAACTCTTGGATCGATGCGTCGGGGTTGTCGGTCTGCCACATCTGTGCCGGGCCGATCGGCCGATCGGTGAACTGCTCGATGCCTTTACCGAGGTACATCTTGAAGGCCTGCATCGTGATGCGGTTGGCCCGGTCCGACAGCCGAGTGTTGAGCTCGTCTTGCAGCGGGATAAGAGGCTCGACTTCGCTCAGCCCGCTGTAGCTCAGCGGCTGGGGCATGTTCTGAATGTGTACGATCGGGACTCGGCCCAGCCGATTGCGTGCCGCGCCGATCTTGCGGTAGCCCTTGCCGTTGTCCTGCACCAGGTCAACGACTTGGCTTGCGTCCCAGACCTGCAAGCGGTGCGACTTCGTTTGCGACGATGGCGCAGCATTGCTAAGGACACGACCCTTGACGCGATCCATCAACGAGCGAGTGCCCTGGCTCGATGGCTTGGCCACCCGCAACACGTAGCCCTTAAGTCGGCGGTAGTCGTCGTCCGCTAGGACCGGGATCCCGCGCCGCGCATCGACCGGCTCGATCACAAAGCGACTCGCCGCATCAACCGGGTCCGCCAAGTTGAAAGGCCCGCCGCCTCTGACACGAAGCATCAAATCAACATGCCCGTAGACCGTCCCCAGCACCGCGATCTCTTGCAGCAGGTTGGTCCCACCGTTGACCTCGATGACAGTATTCAGGAATCGGCCAATGAGCCTGGCCCGATCCGGGTCGCTGTTGTGAGGCGTCAGCTCGACGGGCTTACCGAACATAAAATCGACGAGCGTGTGGACCCGCCAAGCGATATCGTTCTCGATGACGACCTCGCGCGATCGGCCCTCGACCGACTGCAAACGATCGGGCAAACCCTCGGCCTGCGCGGATTCGGCCCGGCCGTCGCCCCGGGTCGATGGATTGAGGTAATACCGCCAACGCTTGTTCTGCCGAGGCAACTCGTCAGCGATGTGCCGGTCGATCAGGCGGTCAAGGTCAGGCTGCAGCGTGTTGTTTGGTGCGGTGGTCATCCGAGTGGGTCCAGCGGGGTGGATGGGTCAAGCGGCCTTGATTCGGCCTACATCCAAGTGCTGATAGCTCATTTGATGCGCACAAACACTCATATTGAGTTCTAAAAGGCTCATAAACCAAGCATTGGCATACTTCAATAAAAATTGAATACCCAATCATTTACCGAATATGCTGTGCAATCCATGCGCACGGTGTGAGATGTCTGTAAATCGCGCTTGCGTTGGGCCGAATTGATGATCTAATAGGCAGACTATGGATCGCTCTGAACAAGAATTAAACATCGTCGAGCAAATCAGCCAGATTCTTGGCGGCGGGCTCGAACTTAGCCAAGTCTTTCAGCGGGCGATGTCCTTGCTGGAGCGCGAGCTGTCTATTGAAAAGGCCACGCTAACGCTGCTCGACCCTGCTGCGGGCCAGTTGCGCATCGTCGCGAGCATCGGCCTAACGCCCAAAGAACAGCACCGCGGGCGATACGACATCGGCGAGGGCGTCTCAGGCCAGGTCCTCGAGACCGGCCAATCCGAGGTCATCCCCGACGTTGCCAAGCACAAGGCCTTCCTCAACCGAACCCAATCCGCCGACGTCAACCCCGACGCCGAGAACCCGCACAGCTACATCTGCATCCCCGTCTTCGACGGCCAATCCGCGGTCGGCACCATCGGCGCGCTCAAACGCTTCTCCGATGAGGCCACACTCCGAGCCGACGCACGACTCCTCAAAATCTTTGCAGGCCTCATCGCGCAAACCATCCGCATCCACCAGCACGTCCGCCTCGAACGCGATCACTGGCTCGAAGAACGCAAACAACTCACCGACGACCTCCGCAAGCGGTACACCTTCGACAACATCATCGGGTCAAGCCCGGCCATGCTCGACGTGCTCGGCACCATCGCCCAGGTCGCCTCCTCACGCGCCACCTGCCTCATCCTCGGCGAGACCGGCTGCGGCAAAGAACTCATCGCCAAAGCCGTCCACTACAACAGCCCACGCAAAGACAAACCCCTGATCCGCGTCAACTGCGGCGCGCTCTCGCCTCAACTTCTCGAGTCAGAACTCTTCGGTCATATGAAGGGCGCCTTCACCGGCGCGCTCCGCGACAAGATCGGCCGATTCGAAGCGGCCAACGGCGGAACGATCTTCCTCGACGAGGTCGGCACCCTCGACCCACAACTCCAAGTCAAACTCCTCCGCGTCTTGCAAGAGCGCGAGTTCGAACGCGTCGGCGACCACCGCACCGTCAAGGTCGACTGCCGAGTCATCGCCGCGACAAACCTCAACCTCGAAAACGAAGTCCGTGCAGGCACCTTCCGTGAAGACTTGTTCTACCGCCTCAACGTCGTGACGGTCCTGCTCCCGCCGCTGCGTTCGCGCCGCGAAGACATCCCGTCGCTGATCGATCACTTCCTCCAGCGGTACAACAAAGAAAACGCACGCAACGTCCACCAGATCAGCCGAGACGTGATGACGACGCTGCTCCGCTACCCTTGGCCGGGCAACGTTCGCGAACTCGAAAACGCAGTCGAGCGCGCGGTCGTGCTGTCGACAACCGATGAGTTGGCGCTCGAGCTATTGCCGCTTCAGGTGCGCATGTTCGCTGAACAGACGCGGGGCGAAGTCGCCGACGAATCGATCGAAGCCTTGTGTAGCAAGCTCGCCGAGCACGCGGTCAAACAGCTCCAAGTCTACGACGGCCAGGTCTACGAAATGGTCGTCGGCGAAGTCGAACGCCAGCTCATCCGCGAGTCGCTCAACTACTGCGGCGGCGTCAAACTCCGCGCCGCCGACTTCCTAGGCATCAACCGCAACACGCTGAACAAGAAGGTCAAAGACCTGAAGGTGTTAGCGTAAGATAGCGCCATGCCGCAGTGGCCCGTCAAAACCATTGAATATGTACTTGATCATTGGGGAATCATTGCGCTCAGCCTCGCAATGATTCCAGTTGGATACATGTTTATCTACAGTGCAACGCTTTCGCGACGCCTGAAGAATAAATACAAAAAAACAAACTGCTTTAACTGTGGCTACGACTTGCGCACAAACACAATCGGATCTTGCCCAGAGTGCGGCCACTCAATCCCATTTAAGCAGAAACGGTTTCTGAAGAAGCAATAGATGCTTGAATTCAATGGCTTGATCTATTGAACGTTGGCGTAAGATGACGCCATGCGATTTCAATGGTCGGTCATTTTCACCTGTGCGTGCGCGGCCGTATTGGGCGCCATGTCAGGCTTGGTCGCTGGTGGCGTTTTCCTTATGATTCTCATCACACTTGGTGCACCGTTATCAAGAGATGCGACTCCGTTATTAGGAGTCCTGCTGTTGGGTGGCGGCCCGCTCGCCGGGGCCTTGATCGGGGGCGTGTATTGCCTGCGCCTCATCCGCCAATCGCCGGATGAATGGATCAGCCCAAACTTGAACAAGCATTTTTGCACCTCGTGCATGTACGATCTAACGCACAACGATTCGGGCTGTTGTCCCGAGTGTGGCAAAGTTATTCCGGACAAGCAAAAATCATTGATCGCAATAGAGAGCGATGCTGAGCACGCCTGAAACTGACCTGACCCATCACGGTGATGTCATAAGATACGCCCGTGATAAAAAACGCCGGGTGCCACACCGCATCGCGAAGCGTGCTGTGTGCGAACTGCTCGTGGTACATCAAAGATAAGACACACACAGCGGCTTCCGCCAGCGGCTATGGCCCGCGTCCGCCCGCCTAGAATCCCCGCATGCATCGCTCGACCTTTTTCATCTTGTTAATAGGCATCGCCGCATCGATCGGGTTGATGGGTGGCGTGTTGGCGTCAGGGGTGATTGGTGCGCGGTTGGCGGAGAGTTGTACGCCGGGCGTGCCGGAGGCGATGTCGAGCGTGTGGGTTAAGGGCACGTTGTTCGTCGCGCTGCCGATATTAGGCTCAGCGCTGGGCGGTTTTGCGGGGTACTTTTTGCTGCTACAACTGAGCAGCCCCGCGCATCAAACCGGGCACTGCTCGCGCTGCGGCTATAACCTACGCAACCTGCCCACGCCCACCTGCCCCGAATGCGGCACGCAGGCGCCCGGCTCAACGACGAGCCAAGACACCAACCCGCCGCAAGCACATGCCTGAACTCGACCAACTCACCATCATCCAACTCATCGGCCTAGGCCTGACCTGGTTCTCCGCGGTGATCGCGTGGTTCTGGCGCGTCAAGGTCGGCACGGGTACC
>JBGCDC010000069.1:0-2558 GCA_045105055.1 Phycisphaeraceae bacterium
AGCCCGGCAAGGCCGAGCTGACGAAGCAGGCCGCGGGCGATCCGTTTGCCGTCGCGGGTTACGTGCATCATCAACGTGTTGGAGCCCGGCCGATGTCGGAGGCCGTCGCTTGGTCGATCAAGCCCGATGGACGCAAGCCTGTCCTGCTGGAGATCGACGGCCTCGCTCAGCCCTGCGTGGTGAGCGTCAACGACGAGGCGATCCATTTTTACGCCGACAACCACATCGGCGAGCCGACGCGGCTGCTGCTCGACCCTGCCGAGATGGAAGCGATGACCGGCGGGAAGAACAGCATCAAGCTCGAACTGCTTGAACCGCTTGGCGATGGGGTCAAGATTGATCAGCACGTACGCTTTTACCAAGTCACCGATAACGCGACGCCGAAGGAAGGCTGGGCCTTTGCTCCGTGGACGGTGCCAGCAATTGATGACGACGCTTGGCGCGATGTCCCCAAGACGCTGCCGAGCCAGCCGAGTTGGGTAGGCTGTACATTCGAGGTCGACTCGCTTGACGCCCCGCTTTACCTCGAACCGCATGGCATGAGTAAGGGGCAGATCATCCTCAACGGCCACAACGTTTCCCGATACTGGCAGCAAACCCGTGAAGGCAAGATCGTCGGCCCGCAGGAGCGATATCACTTGCCCGAAGCGTGGCTAAGAATTGACGAACCGAACACCCTGATGTTGTTCGACGAGCACGGCCGAACGCCCGACAAATGCAAACTCATTTATCCCGATCGCTGAGTCGCAGACCCGCATCGCCTGCTTGCGGTAAAATCCAACGATGGCTGAATCGTCCCCCACTAAGAAGCAAGACCTCGAGATCGTCGAGCCGGTCGGCGCTCGCGTGCTCATCCGAAAAGATGAGGACAAAAAGCAGACCAAGAGCGGCATCCACCTGCCCGACAAGATCGAGATCCCGACGCTGACCGGGCGTGTCGTAGCGGTCTCTGCAGAGGTCGAAGACGACGAGCATTACCCGATCCAGCAGTACGACAAGGTATTGTTCTCTCCAAAAGAAGCGGTACCCGTGGACTTCGAGGGCGACAATCGGCTTTTCGTCGTGCCCATCGAAAACATCGTCGCCGTTTTCCGCAAAGCGAAATAGCCCCGCAAGGCAAGGTGAATACGCCGTGACAGATCCGATCGTAATTAAGCCGGTCAACCCTTTTGACCTAACGCTATCCCCGCCGGGGAGTAAGAGCTTAACCAACCGCGCACTGCTCATCGCGGCGCTGGCGGATGGGCCCACGGTGCTCGACGGCGTTCTGTTCGCCGACGACACCCGACGCATGCTCGAAGCGATGCAATCGCTCGGATTCGCCCTCGACATCGACGAAGACGCCAAGCGCGTCACCGTCACCGGCCAATGCGGCAACATCCCCGTCAAAGAAGCGGAGCTCAACCTAGGCAACGCAGGCACCGCGATGCGCTTCCTCACGGCCGCCCTCTGCCTGGGCCAAGGCACCTACACCCTCGACGGCATCCCGCGCATGCGTGAGCGCCCCATCGGTGAACTCGTTGAGCCCCTGCGACAACTCGGCGCGGAGATCGATTACCTCGGCGTAAAGGGCTTCCCGCCGCTGAAAATCAACGACAGCCCGTACTTTGAGGGCGGGTTCATCACGCTCAAGCCGACGCTCAGCTCGCAGTTCATCAGCGCCTTGCTCATCGCGGGCCCATGCACCCCGCGCGGAGTCACGCTCACGTTCGACGGCCCAGTCACCTCGCTGCCCTACATCAAGATGACGCTGAAGCTGATGAAGCACTTTGGCATCTCTCACGAATGGGGCGGCCCAAAGAAAAACGCCGTCCGCGTGACTGCCGCCGCTTATAAGGCCAAGGCTTATACGATCGAGCCGGATGCGAGCAATGCGTCGTATTTCCTCGCCGCCGCCGCCGCGGTGCCAGGCTCGTCCTGCACCATCCAACACCTCGGTAGCGAGTCCGTTCAAGGCGACGCCGACTTCTGCATGGTGCTCGGCTTGATGGGCTGCAATGTCGACCAGCGCACCCACTCCACCACCATCATCGCCCCATCGTCCGGCAGGCTCAAAGGCGTCGACGTCAAGCTCAACCAGATGCCCGATATGGCCCAGACCCTCGCGGCCTTGGCCATCCTCGCCGACGGGCCGACGCGGATTCGCAAAGTCGGCAATCTCCGCGTCAAAGAGACCGACCGCATGGAAGCCATCCGCGTCGAACTCACCAAACTTGGCGCAACAGTCGACATCCAGGGCGACGATATCCACATCACTCCGCCACCTACAGAACCCGACGGCAAGGGTAATGCGATTACCCCCGCCATCGTCGATACCTATGACGATCACCGCATGGCCATGGCCTTCAGCGTGATCGGCCTGGCGACCCCGCCCGGCACCGTGACCATCAACGACCCCGACTGCGTCAACAAGACCTACCCCAACTACTGGACCGACCTGCAAAAGCTACACGACGCCGCGACCGCCCCGGCACAATAAGCGATTCAACCAAAGGCCTGCTTTGCCCAACGACCCGACCATCCAGCTATCACTGCCCCACCGCATCCGCTTCACGCGC
>JBGCDC010000070.1:0-5628 GCA_045105055.1 Phycisphaeraceae bacterium
GCTCGGGGTGCCACACAACTTGCCTAGGCAAGCTGTGTGCGAATCGTCATTGATATGTCTTGCCCAGCTTGCACAAAGCGGCCTACGGCACGCGATGTGGCACCCGATTCCAAAAACGACTCCCGACCGGCTCTGTTACGAATGCATCTCCTGCGATTACTTTGCCTTACTTAAAGCGAGGTCTATTCAGACAAGATGTTGTCCCCGCCGCTGGCGGTTTCGACCACAAGATCCGTATTGTTGCCGCTGTCGCCGCCGTTGAAGCCGCGGTTCTGGTCGTAGAGCCCGAGGAAGATGTCATCCGGCCGGGTGTTGAGGTGGCTGCCGTACTTGGTTCCTTCGATATTATTGTCAAATGAAAAGAAGGTTGAGTTATCGTTGTAGACCACTGCGCCGACCCAGCCCGGCTCGCCGTCACTCCATAATCCCTTGTAGGTCTGCGGCTGGCGAAACACCGTGAGCTGTGTGCAGCGATCGCCAAGCGGGATTGCTCTGCTGTTCATCGTCGCGCCCCATTCCTCGCGTCTGCCTTGTGCCGTGGTTTCAGAAACACCGCTGCCTCCATCGAACAGCTTGCTCATCGCGTAGCTGGTGATGTGCCTCCCGCCGTTGGTCGTGTAGGTTTGATTCGGCTCCCACGCTTGGACATCCGTGTTCGTCTCGGCCGGGCTGATTAGGATCTCTGGTGTAAACAGATCCGCCTCGAGTGCGAGCGCGAGGCGGACGAGCACGTCTCTCCCGCTGCCGTTACTCACCGTGCGGACATCAGAGGCCGGCGTAAAGTCTGCATTGGTTAGCGTGACCGATCGCATGCCGGGGAAGTAGTTGTCGTTATCAATCGCCCAGACGTTGAAGCCTTGATGGATCCCGCGGAGCTGGGTGGTGCTTTGAAGTTGGCTCGCCGATTCTCGGGCACTGCCTAGGGCGGGCAACAGGATCGCGATGAGCAGCGCAATGATAGAGATGACAACGAGTAGTTCGATAAGGGTGAAGGCACGACGCATGAGAAAACTCCTGGAACGCAGGAAAAGAGATAAGGCCTGATCGGCTTCTAAATCGAACCGCGCCCCTGTCGGAACGCGGTACGGTTTTGGGAAAATCAATAGGGACAGGCGCGATTAGGCACGCCGACGACGCGCGATGAGCAGGCCGCCTAGGCCAATCAACGCAAGCGAGCTAGGCTCGGGGACGACGCCAACATCTTCAAGTGTCGCGCCGATACGGATCTCATCAAATCCACCGGTCTGCTCACCCGCAAAGGCAAGTGTGTCGATGTTGCTGTTGTCGATATCAGCGGTGATGGTCGCAAACGCGGTAGGCAATGCACCGGTCGTGTCGGTGACGTTGTAGAGCGTCAGCGTGTCGGCGGTGCCGTTGGCTTTCCAGTCGATCTGGCCAACGATGAAGTAAGTATCGGCGGAGGTTGTGCCGCCTGTGATACCGGTGTCAATTGATCCGGCGCTCTTCGCGCCGGCACCGTCATCGATCGCCAATCCAAAGATATCAATCGACCCATTGGGGGAGGCACCAAGTCCTGAGAACGCGACGCCGAAGCCTTCGCCGCCAGCGATGGTGATCGGATCATTGCCCGCTTCGCCAATAGGGACCGGGGCGGTGCCGATGATAAACGAGTCGTTGGCGTTGCCGGTCGAGAAGCGGTTATTCTGGAGGATAATGCTGAAGTAGATCGTCGAGTTATCCGCTGTGAGAGCGGTGATCGCCGAGGCACTAAGGCCGCGGCTAATCTGTGCCGCGCCGGGTGCGGAGTTTCGCGTCAATTTACCCGCAGAGGCTGACAGCCCGTTGATGCCCGAGACATCAATGGCACTCGTGTTGATGCTGTACATAACACTGGTCGTCGATCCGTTCCAGCCACCTGCCGCAAAGCCGGTGCCGCCGGCCTGCGTGCCGTTGACGGTCCCAGCCGAGTAGTCAAAGCTCTCGCTGACAATCGGTGCGGCGTCGGCGGTGCCGACCAAGCCTAGGGTCATGGCCGTTCCGACGGCGAGGGTGAGTAGTTGCTTGGTATTCATAAGAGTTCTCCTAATAGGGAATGAAGTAAAAAACAAGGTGCCGTTGTGGCGATCAACCCGACGATGGGTTGAAGATGAGGGCGTGGATGGTGATGCCTGTTGTGGCGATATGGCTTGATTCATGAGCGTTCCTCCGAAGTGTAAAATTCAAAATTCAATGGATGGTTTCGAGATGCCACTGCAAGTAGAGGCTCCACTGGGTGCCGCCGCCGCGGACCAAGTCCAACACGTCGAGTTCGATGCTGTTGATGCCTGTCGTAAAGCCGCGATCGATCCGCATCGAGTTCAAGCCCGTGTGTTCATCATCCCAACTGTTCTCGGGAGCCTGAAAAACCTGCCCATTGAGGCGGACGCGCTCAAGGCTTTCGTCGGCATCAAACCGCAGCACCAATGCGACATCATCTGGATCGACACCCGCAGGTAATTCGAAGAACGACTTGCAGGTAAAGACGCATTGCTTGCTCGTGCGCTCAGCGATGATGTGATTGCCAAGCAGCCACTGCGCAACTGCAGGGTCATTACGAGGCTTGTCCGAGAGTCGGTCAATCGGAAAGCTACCGACTTTCAAAAACTCGTCCTGCACCAGTGCTATTCCGTCGACCGCGGTGACCTGCCAATTGGGATCGATGTCCCCGACCGTTAGCCCATGCCCCGTTCCAAGCAAGTCGATCCGACGTGGCATAATCGATGCAAACCGCTGAGGCTCGGCAGCAATCATTTTCATTCCGATACCCGACGCAGAGGCGATCGCACCTTCGCCTTGTTTCAGTCTTTGTGATGCTGACGCGTCATCTGCCTGTGATGGGCGAGCGACAAGAACGACGCCTTCGAGCACGTGGGTCTGGGTCGACTCAGGGTCTGTCACATCCACACCAAATCGCGTGCCTAGGTCAATGACATCCATGTGCGGCGTGCGAACGAGAAAGCCTTTGGAAGAAGGTGTTTCGCAGATGCCAACAAGCTTGCCAGCGTGCAGGCGGATCGCGTTGTCGCTGTCTGTCAGCTGAACGGTGGCGGGCGCTTCAATGATCGCGACCGCCCCAGAAACGGTCGTGATCTCCGCGTAGCCCGAGGTGAGTGTGAGGCGGTCGCCAGGGTGCAGCTGTGACCCGCGGGCTAAAGCCTGCTCCGACGAGGTGGGGGACCACTTTGCGTTGCGCGTGGCGGTGAGCGTGGCGACGGTAAGCGTGGGCTGCGCATCCGGCGCGTCCGCGGCAAGGGGTTTGTCAATGGTGACGCCAGCGGTGTTCTGGCCGGGAGGCGTTGACCCGCCCGTGAGAACAAAGGTGAGCGTGATCGCGAGCACCAGCACCGCGGCGATCCCGCCAGCGATCAAAGGCAACGGTGCGATGAAAGACGGCCGAGCCGTCTCGCGCTTCCGCTGAGCAAGCAGCTCCGTCGCATCGACAAGATCAACGCTTTGCCCGGAAGCCTCGACCTCAAGCAGCAGGCGGATGAACTCGGCGTCGGGCATGCTTGCGCGGTCAGAAATCTGGTCGCCGGGATGATCGGAGAGCTTGAGCGAGATCACAGGCGCGTTACCCACCAACGCAGGCATCGCCGCATGGAGGTTCATGTATCGGCGATAGAGTCGGCGGGCGTTTGCATCGCTGCTTAGGATCTCATCAAGCCGAGCAAACTCGGCATCGTCAATCGTGCCCGCAACGAGCAACTCAACCAGCGGGAGAAAATCATCAGGCAGCTTGTGTCCACTCATCGCGCACCGCCTTCTTGCAATCGCAGCGTGATGCACGCGAGCAGGCGTCGGCGGATACGGTTGAGCTGTTTGTAAACACTGTTGGCCGATCGGCTGAGCATTTCCGCGATCTGCGCGACGGTCGCGTCGCTGTGATAGCACCTACGGAGCAGCTCACGCTCGTCAGGCTTAAGCGCCTCGACGCAGTCCGCCAACGCAACGCGTTCGTCCGCAAGGTGATCGGCTTCCCCTGGCCCTTCGTCCGCCAAGGCCTCAAGGACTGCATCGCTAAACACGTGCCGATCACGTGCACGGGTCCGCAAGAAATTCTTCACCTCGAAGTACGCGATCTGACATGCCCACGTCGAAAACTTCGTCGCAGGATCAAACTGATCAAACTTCTGCCAAGCGATCAAACACGTCTTCTGCAGCACGTCCTCCGCATCCGATGTCCGAGGCAACATCGTGCGGACAAACCCCATGATCGCAGGCTGATTGGCGACCAACGCCGCGGTGAAGCGTTCGTAGTCGTCGTCGCGGGTTGTCGCTTGAGCGTCGTGCATGAGGCAGCGGATCGAACGTGATACCAAACACCAACAGGGCGTCCTATCAGTGAACGTACCCGCAAAAGCCAATTAGCCATCGGGGTGAGCGGAAAGCCTAGAAATACACACTAGAGGTTAGTTTTTGGGTGCTGCGCTATTTCTAGCGAGAGCGCTGAGGCGTCAGCACAAAGAGAGATGAAAAAGGCCGTGGTCGGATTCGAACCGACGTCGGATTACTCCAGCGGATTTGCAATCCGCCCCCTTGGTCCACTCGGGCACACGGCCGGGGTTTAGTCCGGTCTCAACGCACTGCGTCGAGCGATAGATTGTAGGGCACGCGGTGAGGACTGTAAACGGGAGGGTATTGCTCCTGCCTAGTCACGCGTGGTAGAGAGCTCTGGGCCAGGCAGGCGTGTCGCCCTACCATCAAGCCAATCAACCTAATCGCTGCTTACTCGCCCACAAACCCAGCGCGGGATTCGCGATGTAGTAGAACTTCTTGCCATCAGTATCGGTGTGCCAGCCGGTGGTCAGCTTGGCGGGGTCGTACTGCGCCGCGGCGTCTTCATACGCGCGGTAGCCGAAGCCGACGGATTCGATTTCCTGTTGTGTCACGCCAGCGCCGGGGCAGTAGGTGATGTCGAATCGCCCTTCGCTGGTGCCATGAATCAGGTGGGCCGCGGCGGAGAGATTGCCCGCCATCTCGGGGTCGGACTCGATGGCCTTGAGCGTGTGGTCGGTGCCCATGTAGCCGTGGCGACGGATGAGCGTATCGATCCCGGGGTCCTCGCCAAAGCCCTTGAGTGCTGGGGCGAGGATGATGAGCTCGCCCTTGTCCGCCATCGCCATGCGCGTGCGGTACACCGCTTTGTTGCCCAGCCAGGTCGTGTGAAACTCTTCCGGGTCTAAGTACACCACACAGCGATCCACTGGCTCATCGAACACATCGAAGTTGACCTCACGCGACAACTCCCCCGCCGCTTCAAACGTCGCGTCATCATCGCCGATGTACAGGCCACGCAAGACGTTGTTGAAATCCGCATCCGCGCCGATCACCGTCAAGATGAACTGCACGTTAAGTGCCGGGCGGACAAACCGATCAAAGCCCGCATTCAGCGCGCGACGCACCGGCGTGTCCGCTCGGCCCATGATCGACTCCATCCCACACACCGCGCCGAGGAAGTGCGACTTATCGATCGTGTCCTTGCCGCCCACGCCGATCATCACGTTCTTCGTGTAGTTCGCAAGCCCGATGACTTCGTGCGGCACGACCTGGCCGATCGAGATGATCAAGTCGTATTCGCCTTCAAAGAGCTGCTTATTCACCGCCACCTGCATCGACGCATCGAGCTTG